>DATFJC010000047.1:0-20536 GCA_035269445.1 Patescibacteria group bacterium | reverse complement strand
AAACCAAAAAGAGTCTTTGGTGGTTGATTTTAAATTATTAATATGAAACATTTTTTTAAACCAAAAACTTGCGCTTTAATTGGGGCTACAAATAAAAAGGCTTCTGTGGGAAGGGCCCTTAGTTTAAATTTATTAAATAGCCAAACAAGATCTTATTTTATTAATCCTAATCATAATAATATTTTAGGCAAAAAATGTTTTAATAGTTTTACTGAAATTAAAGAAGAGATTGATCTTGTAATTGTAGCCGTACCAGCTAAGGTGGTCTTAAAGGTTGCCAAAGATATTTCAAAAAAGGGGACAAAAGGAGTAATTATAATTTCAGCTGGCTTTGCTGAGGTTGGGGAGATAGAAAAGCAAGAAAGGCTTAAAAATATTTTTAAGAAATCGAATATTAATTTTATAGGGCCTAATAGCTTAGGGGTAATAACACCTAGTATTTTTAATGGCTCTTTTGCACCATTTGAGCCTTTAAAAGGGGAGGTGGCATTTATCTCTCAATCTGGGGCTTTAATAGATTCAGTTATAGATCAATCACTTTTAAAGGGATATGGTTTTTCTCATTTAGTTTCTTATGGTAATGGAGTTGATTTAGGGACACCAGATTTTTTAGAATATCTTGATAATGATAAAAATACTAAATCAATAGCAATTTATTTAGAAAGCTTAAAAAACGGTCGTAGATTTATTAAAAAAGCTAAAAAAATTAAAACTCCGATTGTTGTTTTAAAGGGTGGCAAGACCAAAGAAGGCTCAAAAGCAGCTAGTTCCCATACTGGTTCTTTAGCAGGCAAGCCTGAAATTTACTCAGCTGGTTTTAAAAAGGCGGGTGTTTTTGAGGTAGATAGGGTTGATGATCTTTTTGTTGTTGCCGAGGCTTTAGCTTTTTCTCCTAAGTTCAGGGGAGGAGTTGGTTTAGTTACTAATGGGGGAGCCGTAGCTGTCTTATTATCAGACTGGTTTTCTAAAATGGGATTAAGTTTTTCTAAAATTAGCCCTGAATCAAAAAGAAAGCTTAATGGTTTTTTAAATAAGGCTGCTAATATTAAAAACCCTTTAGATATTTTAGGAGATGCTTTAACTAAGACCTATGAAAAATCATGCCGTATTATGTTAAATGAGTCAGATGCTTTAGCCATTCTTCAAACTCCTCAGATGATGACCAATATTAAAGAAAATGCCAAAATGATAGTTTCTTTGAAAAAAGAATTCCCTAAAAAAACAATTGTAGTTGGATTTATTGGCGGGCAAGAAACCAAAAAAGGGGTAGAAATTTTAAAAAAGGGCAAGGTGCCTTGCTTTTTGTCTCCATACAAAGTAGCTTTAGCTTTAAAAGCATTAAAAGAATAATTTTAATTTAAAAATATTATGGAAAAATCTCAAAAAAATATTTTATGGTTTAAGGAAATATCTACAGATGATACTTTAATTGTAGGGGGCAAGAATGCATCTTTGGGAGAAATGTATTCTAATTTAACTCCAAAGGGGGTTAATGTTCCCAATGGTTTTGCTTTAACAGCCAATGCTTTTTGGTATTATTTAAAAGAAAATAATTTAAAAGAAAAGATTAAGAAATTATTTGATAAAGCAGACTTAGATAAGCTAGCAGATTTAAAAAAAGTAGGGGAAATATCTCGGGAATTAGTATTAAATGGTGAGTTTCCCCTTGATTTAAAAGAGGAAATTATTAAGGCCTATAATGAATTATCTAAACAATATAAGGAAAGTGAAACTGATGTAGCTGTTAGGTCTTCTGGCACGGCCGAAGATCAGCCTGATGCTTCTTTTGCTGGCCAATTTGAAACCTTTTTAAATATTTCTGGAGAAAAAGCTTTACTTCAAAGCATTAAAGAGTGCATGGCTTCTCTTTTTAATGATAGAGCTATTGCCTATAAAGAAGAAAAGGGATTTTCTCATTTAAATATTGCATTATCAGCCACGGTTCAAAAAATGGTTAGATCAGACATTTCTTCATCTGGAATTATGTTTAGTATAGATACTGAAACTGGTTTTAAGGATGCGGTTTTAATAAATTCCATTTGGGGGGTAGGGGAATTAATTGTTCAAGGCCAAATTACTCCTGATACATTTTATATTTTTAAGCCCACCTTAAAAAAGGGTTATAGGTCTATTATTAGAAAAGATTTAGGCAGAAAAAATAAAAAACTAATTTATAACAAAAAAGGAGGCTTAAAAAAAGAAACAGTTGCCAAAGAAAAACAATTAATTTTTTCCTTAAATGATGATGAAATTTTAAAATTGTCAAAGTGGGCTTGTTTAATAGAAGACCATTATTCAAAAAAATCAGGTAAATGGATGCCTCAAGATATAGAATGGGCAAAAGATGGTAAATCAGGCAAGCTTTTTATAGTCCAGGCTCGACCAGAAACTGTCCATGCCAAGGAAAAAGGAAACACTTTAAAAGAATATGAAATTAAAACAAAAGAAAAGCCCCTTATTGAGGGTATTGCAATTGGTGATAAAATAGGCAATGGCAAGACCCATGTTATTCCAAATGTTTCTGGGATCTCGGAATTTAAACAAGGCGAGGTTTTGGTAACAGAAATGACTGATCCAGACTGGGTTCCAATAATGAGAAAAGCAGCTGCTATTGTTACCAATGAAGGGGGGAAGTCATGTCATGCTGCAATTATTAGCAGGGAGTTAGGCATTCCTACTATTGTGGGATCTGAAAATGCAACGGAAGTTTTAAAAAATGGTCAAGAAATAACCGTAGACTGTACTCAAGGCTTGGAAGGCAGGGTTTTTAAAGGTAATGTTCCTTTTAAGGTTAAAGAGTATAATCTTAAAAAGATTCCTAAGCTTGATACTAAAATTATGGTTAATATTGGAGCTCCGGAAATAGCTTTTAAATCTTCATTTTTGCCTCAAGATGGGGTAGGTTTGGCAAGAGAAGAATTTATAATAGCTGAAAAAATTAGGGTTCATCCTTTAGCTCTTTATCATTTTGAAAATTTAGAAAAATATGGGGGAAATGAAAAATTAAAACAAGAAATTAGAAGCATTACCGTAGAACATAAAAACAAAAAAGATTTTTTTATTAAAGAATTATCTGAGGGAATAGCCCAAATTGCTGCAGCTTTTTATCCTAAACCAGTTATTGTTCGTTTTTCTGATTTTAAAACTAATGAGTATAAAAATTTATTAGGGGGGAAGCTTTTTGAGGGCGAGGAATCAAATCCAATGCTTGGGTTTAGAGGTGCTTGTCGTTATCTTGATAAAGAATTTCAACCAGCTTTTAAAATGGAGTGTAAGGCTATTAAAAGATGCAGGGAAAAGTTTGGCCTTGATAATATATCAGTAATGGTTCCATTTTGCAGAACTGTTCAAGAAGGGAAAGAGGTTATTGGGGTTATGGAAGAGGCAGGTTTAAAAAGAAACGACATAAATGTTTATGTAATGTGTGAAATACCATCTAACGTTATATTGGCTGATGAGTTTTTAAAAGTGTTTGATGGTATGTCTATTGGGACAAATGATTTAACTCAATTATCACTTGGTATGGATAGAGATAATGCTAAAATTGCAAGTATTTCTGATGAAAGGGATACAACTATTAAAAAAATGGTTACCAAGGTTATTAATTTGTCTAACAAAAAGAAAAAATATAATGGAATTTGCGGAGAAGCACCAAGTACTTATCCTGAATTTGCCAAATTTCTTATTAAAGAGGGGATTAGCTCCATTTCTTTAAATCCTAACGTGGTTATAAAAACTATATTAAAAATTTCTGGTAAAGATAAAAAAATAAAAAGGGGTTAGTTTAAGGCTAGCTATTGACAAAAATAAATTTTGTATTATAATATTAAAAACTAAGCTTAGTTTTTAAATAAAAAAGGAGGGAAAGTGAAAGAATTAATTCCAAAATTTACTGATCGAAGGAAAGAAAAGTTTGAAGACTGGCTAGAAGATAATAGCCGGGTTGAAATTAAGAATGAGGGGAAAGACCTGATGCTTAAAAACGTTTGTTCTAAAAGCGTTGTTATTGAAAATGGGGTTTATACGACTCTCCTTGAAAAAGGGGAAGAAATAAAGTTAAAACTCGGTTTTGATGTTCGCATTGAAGGCAGGCTTTTCACTGTCTTTGATTGCGAGAAAGCATAATTAAAAACAAGCTCCAGAGTAAATCTGGGGCTTTTTTCTTTCTTGTATTAATCTTTATTTTATGTTAAATTTTAAATAAAGGAGAGGTGACCGAGCGGCTTAAAGTGCTTGCCTGGAAAGCAAGTGTGCCTTTATTGGCACCGCGGGTTCGAATCCCGCCCTCTCCGCCAATTTACAATTTCAGAGTTTTCGGAAGTTTTTTAGCTTCTTTATGTTTTAAATAATGTAAAAACCTACCAGAATAAATTAATGAAATATTATCAGGAAAATCTTCATAACTCATTTGACGAATATATCTTTCTTAATCAAAACCATATTTTTTAATCTAAAAAGCTTTTTTAAGATCCAAATTTTCCAATTAATTTTTTTATCAATAAAATAAACCTTTTGATGTAAAAATACTAAAACAATTCCTAACCAACCATTTCCAGTTCCCAGATCTAAACAAACTGAATTTCTTGGTAAGTTTAGGGCAAACCTAATAGTCTCTTTTTCTAACTCAGTTATTCTTTTTGAGGTAATATCAATTCCTGTTTTGTTCATGGTTAATAATATAAAAAGGAGAAATCTCTTCTCCATTAATTTATATTTTAATTATAGCGGACTTTTTATATTTTTAAGTTTAGGGTTTGTTACTTGTGTGTATCTTTGTGTTGTTCTAATATTTTGGTGTCCCAGTAATTCTTGAACATATCTTACATCGGTGCCATTTTCCAGTAAATGAGTGGCGAAAGAGTGACGCAAAGAATGAAAAGTTGCATTTTTTTTCACACCTGAACCACATAAAGCATTCTTAAAAACTTTTTGTGCTGTTCTTGTAGTCAGTTTTCCGCCTCGTTGGCTCTCAAAAACAAGATCATTTCCTAATTTTCCAGCAACTAAATTTTTTAAGCTATCAACTAAACTTTCTGGTATTACGCTTATTCGATCTTTTTGTCCTTTTGCTTGTTTAATATGCACAGTTAATTCCTCAAAATCCAAATTTTGTACTTTTAGTGCAACAATTTCGCTTACCCGTAGTCCTGCCCCATAAGCAAGCGTTAGTAAAAGTTTATGTTTAGTATTCTTTGTAGATTCTAAGATCTTGCTAACTTCGCTTCGAGACAAAACAGTAGGTAAAATCTTGGGTTTTTTAGCTAATTCAACTTCAATTTCTTGTGAAATTTTAACTACATTTCGATAATAAAACTTAATAGCGTTTAAAAACAAGTTTCTGCTTTGAGGAAGAATGTGTTTTTTTTCACAGTAAAATAAAAAATCCCTAATGTTTTCCTGGTCAAGTTTTGTCAAATTATTACCTTTAAAAGAAAAATATTCTCGCAGACCGTAAAGGTAACTTTTAATAGTTTTAGGACTATAGTTTTTGATTCTTAACTCTCGTACTGTTTTTTGAAGTTCTATTTGCATAAATCTTTGAAAATACTAAAATTAAAGTAGTTTTTACTTAATTTAAATTTATCATAAGTTCGCATAATACACAAATTATAACTTATATTATGAAAATTTATCGTATAAAAATGAGTTATTCGCAATTTTGCTTCAACACATTAAATTATAAACACGTATGGAGAATATAATTAAGACGGCAGGAGTTTTAGTTTTTCTAGAGAACAAGGTTCTTTTAGTTCGCCATGGAGAAAAAGCTGGTCATTTGAATGATACCTATGGAGTTCCAGCCGGAAGACTTGAATCAGGTGAATCAACCATTGACGCCGCGGTAAGAGAGTTATTTGAAGAAACGGGTTTAATAACAGCCATAGAGAACTTAATTAAATTACCCATCGAATATACCGCGGCTATCGAACGTAAAGACGGTAGCATAAAAAATTATAACCAAGATACCTTTTTATGTACTAACTGGAGTGGCGAACTAAAAGCCAATGACGAAACTATTCCTGAATGGATAAATGTAGCCGAGATCGAAAAACTAAAACTCCTGCCTAACGTAAAAAAAATGGTTTTAGATGCTTTGAAGTTGAAGCAAAACAGCGTATAACACGGAGTAAACGGTTCAGAGATTTTGCGCTATTATATTTCAAGGTATGCAAAATTTCTTCACCCAAATTCGTTTTCCTTAGTCTGTGCCATTGTCGAGATTAGCGCATTAAATATTGTTCAGTAAAAATATTAAGGTTAATCAATTAAAGTCGGAAAACGAACTTCGTTTACTCCGATACGTTATGTGTAATTAATTTCCTTTGCCTATCGCTAACTTTATATATTTCTACTAATCTTTACATAATATGGATCAAGAAACTATAATTCAAAAAACCATAGATTTCGTAAAAGAAGTTTTATCTGATGCCGAAGGCGGTCATGATTGGTGGCATATTTCTCGTGTTTGGAAATTATCTAATCATATTGCTCAAACTGAAGATGTTGATAA
Organism: Patescibacteria group bacterium; assembly: GCA_035269445.1. Lineage (GTDB taxonomy): Bacteria > Patescibacteriota > Patescibacteriia > UBA2591 > UBA6264 > DATFJC01. Next base: position 14,025 of record DATFJC010000047.1, on the reverse strand, counting down.
TTTCGTAGTTGAACTTGGAGCATTGCTTCATGATATTGCAGATTCTAAATTTCATGATGGAGATGAAGAAATTGGTCCTCGCAAAGCAAGAGAATTTTTGGGTTCTTTAAATGTTGAAGAAGATGTTATAATTCATGTCGAAAATATAATTTCAAACATCTCTTTCAAGGGAGGTAAACACACTCAAAAATTCAAATCTCCTGAACTTGATGTTATTCAAGATGCAGATAGATTGGATGCTATGGGGGCAATAGGAGTTGCGAGGACATTTAATTATGGTGGTCATAAAGGTAGAGAGATTTACAATCCTGAAATCAAACCAAATCTAAATATGAGCAAGGAAGAATACAAGAACAGCAATGCTCCAACACTCAATCATTTTTATGAAAAACTTCTTTTACTTAAAGATAGAATGAATACAAATACTGGAAAATCTATGGCTGAACACAGACATAAATATATGGAACAGTTTCTTGATGAATTCTATAAAGAATGGGATGGTGAACTGTAACGGCAAAGGAAATTAACTTCTACGCTTCGCTCCGACCACGCTGCGCTCTCACTACACTTCGTTTCGTTCGGGACACATAACAAGGGATAAAAGGAAAATTGCTCGGCTCGCAATTTTCCCAAATTTTCTCCGCTACGCTACGAAAACCTCTTTTATCCCCTATGTTAAATCCAATAGCGATTGTAATTGATAAATCCCCTCCAAAGACGTGCGCTAAACAATAAACTTTTAAATCATCTTATCTAATAAAAATTATGGAAGATTGCATCTTTTGTAAAGTTGTAAGGGGCGAAGCAAAATCTTGGAAAGTTTATGAAAATGAACATGTTTACGCTTTTTTGGACATTCACCCTATGAACCGATATCACACTTTAATAATTCCAAAAAAGCATTATACAAACATTTTTGATATTCCTGAAAAAGAGCTTAAAGAAGTTATTGCGGTTGTTCGTAAATTAGTTAAGCTCTATGAAAAAAAATTAGGAATCAAAAATGTTCAAATCTTAAATAGTTCTGGTGCTGAAGCACAGCAAGATGTTTTTCATTGTCATTTTCATATCGCCCCTCGTCATAAAGGAGATGGTCAGGATGTTCAATGGAAAACACATCCTGAATTGACAAAAGATTATGATAAGATGGTTGATGCTTTAAAATAACGCACACGTCTTTTCCCAACCCCCTTCCTTTTTGCCCTTTTGCGATTAAGAATAGAGCGTTTTCGCTTTTCTCGGATTAAGAGAAAACCAAAACAGAAAATTTTTCATCTCCTATTAAAAGAAAAAAATGGGGGGCAGAAAAAATTAAAAAATGTAATGAAAAAATTTCTGTTTTGGTTTGCCGTAGCGGAGCGGAGGCAAGCGGAAACGCACCTCATTATTCTGGATTCTGTTCAAAAAAAGTTAGAATTTCAACCAAAAGGTACCGCCAATTACAAAGAGCTAGGATTTTATTATAATATATATTAGTCTTATTTTTTATTTATGGAAAATTTTAATAAAAATGAAATTATAGATCTTAAAAAGGAAGATAAAAAATTACCAGATATAACAAATTTAAGTTGGCCAGAAATAGATAAATTGCTAGAATCTGGAAAGCTTGAGTTTGATTATGTTGATATTTTGAACCAAATTAGGTCTTTTAAGGGTGAGGGATTAGACGAAAATTTAAAAAAAGAGTTTATTAGTGGTATTTTAGAAAAAATGTTAGTTAAAAGTCAAAAGATTGATGAAGGTAAGGAGGCAGTTATTTTAGAGTACATTAAAAAGGGTAAGGGTTTAGCTAGGGTATTAAAAATATTTAATTCAGTTGATTTTTTTAAAGAAGCTGAATTACACGAAAAAGCATATCAAGTAGTAGAAGAGGCTATAAAAGAAAATAAAGATAAAAAATTTGCTCGGATTCCAGAAATATATCTTAAAAAAAGCCTTAAAATTAATGATGATGAGGTTAAAAATAAATTATTAAAAATGGGCGTTAAATTATCTCAAGATGATAAGATTAATTTAATGGTAATGGATTTTATAAAAGGAAGAGATTTATTCTCCTACATGTTAACGGAGTTGCTTGAGCATTATAACATTTCTAAAGATTCGGCTGGGAAGGAAACAAAAGACATAGAGCAAGATGATCCTCAGTATCATTTTAAAGCATCTAGATTAATTGGGGTCTTATCTCATTTTATGTCTATAAAAAAAGATCACCCCTTAGCAGACAATAATAGTAAAATCGCCACTGATATTGAAAATAGAAACGAGATAACTAGAAAGCTTAAAGAAATTAATTTTACAATTGACAAAGAGATTATAGATAAATTAAGAAACACTATTAATTTATTAAATGAAAATAATATTTATCACAATGATCTTCATGAGGTTAATATAATGTTTGAAATGTGTGATAAATCTGAATGTGAAGAATCAGAAATTCCTAAAGTTAAAGAAGTTTATATTATAGACTTTGGCAGGGCTCAACAAGTTCCAGACTCCAATGCCTTTATGGATGATATATCAATAATTAATAATTTAGAAGAAAAGTTCGTTAAAAAGGATAATGAGGTTGACAAATAGGATAAAACTTGATATTATCTCCTTACTATAAAAAAGGAGGTATTGTATTGAACATTGACAAAAATTTAACTCAAAGGATATTTGGTAAGCGCGGCTTTGAAGTTGTATTTGAGGAAGCTTTAATCATTTTTAAGCCCATAAAAAAAGAAGAATCAGAAATTAAAATATCCAAAAGAGCATTTTTAGCTCTTTTAACAATGTTTAGGTAATTATTAAAGGCCCATAAAGGGCCTTTTTTTATTTGGCTTATCTTGTTTAGATTAAAGTTTTGTTTTATAATAAAGATTAAATTAAAAAATATAATTTTTATGAATAAAAAAAGACTGTTTTTAATATTTGGCTTTGTCCTTGTTTTATTAATTCCTTTTATTGTACAAGCTGCTCCTGCTTATTCGGGTAGGATTATAAATAAAGAAACTAAAGAATGTAGTTATTTTTTTGCCGGAGATGAGTGTCAAAAATGTGAAATGCCAAAGGGCTGGGAACTTTATCCAAATAGTGATCAATGCCCTGAGGGGTATAGGGAGGTAGAGTTAGACTTTAAGTGTCATGCTCGTAATTGGAAGGCTTTTACCAATCCTATTTGCGCTGGTTTTATCTCTCAAAAATATGGAATATATTATAAAATTTTATTAATAATTTTAATTGGATTAATAGTTTCACTTTTAAGCTTATTGATATTTTTTATAAAAAAGAAAAAAATAAAATAAGCATGAGAAAGATTGCAGCTAATAAATTAATTTATAATTATATGGAAAAAAATAAAGGAGAAAAAAGCATGCCTCTTTTAGGAGATAAGTTTCCTAAAATGACAGTTAATACTACTCAAGGAAAAATTGAGTTACCAGATAATTTTTCTGGTAAATGGTTTGTTCTTTTTAGCCATCCAGCAGATTTTACACCAGTTTGTACTACAGAATTTGTTGCGTTTCAAAAAAGATATCAAGAATTTAAAGATTTAAACTGTGAGCTTATTGGCCTTAGCGTTGATCAAGTATTTGCTCACATTAAATGGGAACAATGGATTGAGGAAAACTTAGATGTTGAAATTAAATTTCCTATTATTGCAGATACTGGCACAGTGGCAGAAAGGCTTGGCTTAATTCATCCTGGTAAGGGAACAAATACTGTTAGGGCTGTTTTTGTGGTTGATGATAAGGGGCAAATTAGAACAATTCTTTATTATCCTCAAGAACTAGGAAGAAATATGGATGAGATTGTAAGAATTGTTAAAGCTTTAAAAAAGGCAGATGAGCACAAGGTAGCCATGCCTGCTAATTGGCCTAATAATGAATTAATAAAAGAACGCGTAATTGTTCCTCCGGCTGGAACCATTAAAGAGGTAGAGAAAAGAAGGCAGCAGGAAAAAGATGGAAAAATTAAATGTTATGACTGGTGGCTTTGTCATAAAGATTTAGATGATTAACTTTTAAAATGTTTTTATAAAAGAGGAGAAATAAAACTTTCTCCTCTTTTTATATATAATTTTTGTAAAATAATGGTTTTTATTGTATAATAAGTTATGAAAATATAATTCTTATGAATAAAAAAAGATTAGAATCTAATAACTTGGTAAAAGTCTTAGACGTAAGTAAAGATATTAAGTTTGACCTTCGTTATGCTGGTAAAAATAATTTTACTAAGAAAAAGCTATATAAAAAACCAGTTTGTCTTTTAAGAAAAAAGGCAGCTATTGCCCTATCAAATGTTCAAAAGAAATTAGAAAAAAGAAACCTAGGACTTTTATTGTGGGATTGTTATAGGTCACCTGAAATTCAAAAAAAACTAAGAAAAGTTTTTGATGATGAAAATCTTGTTCCCAAGGTTTCAAACCACTCCAAGGGGATAGCAGTGGATCTAACTCTTTGTAAAAAAGACGGGACTTGTCTTAAAATGCCTACTGAGTTCGATGATTTTTCTAAAAAAGCAGGGGCGGATTATACACATTTATCAGAAGAAAGAATCAAAAACAGAGATTTATTAAAAAGAGTTATGGAAAAGCAAGGCTTTAAACAATCTCAGTTTGAATGGTGGCATTTTGATTTTTTAGGGATTAAGAACCCAAGGGTAATTTATTTAAAAATATAATATATAGTATTTAAAACCAAAAATTATGTTTAAAAAAGATACTAATAAAGAAAGTAAAAAAGAAAAACTTAAAAAAACTGTTAATCAAAACTTATTAGATAGCAATAAAAAATCTAAATTATCTAAGGACTTTGTTCTTAATGATAAAAATAAATTTAATTTTAAAAAAATCCTAACCATTGTTATGGTTATTGTTATTATTGGTCTTGGATATTTATTTTATTATGAAAAGGGTCAGGCAATGTTTTTATCTTGGCAAATGAACCCAGGCTTAACAAATAAAAGTGATAATTATTATACCGAAACTAGCCTAAACATAGACTTAAATGATATAAATTTAGAAAAGAAAGATTTTAATTCCTCCTTTATTCCAGTTAATGGCAATATTAAAAAGGCTAGTTTTAAAATAAAAGGAGAAAGCAATGTAATGGCCGAAAATTTAGAAAGTATAGTTAATTTAGATCTAGATATTGGACAAAATTTGAATCTTAGTTCAAAAATTAAAAAAATAGGGGATAAGTTTTACATTAAGCCTCAAATCTCTGATTTAAATAATTTCATTCCTTTTATTTCAGTTGCTGACCTGGGAGAAGATTGGATTTTATTAAATTCTGAAGATCAAGATTTTTCAAATATGGCATTTTTTTCTGTTTTAAAATCCAAAGGAATTAAGGACAAATTAGATGTTGATTTAGAAAGTAAGCTGATTGAATTCTTAAGGGGAGTAAAAAAACAAGACTTTTTTTCTATTCATGATCCTCATAAAACAAAGATTGTTCAAGGTAAAAAATTAAAAAAGATTGAATATACTATAAAGGAAAATAAAACTGAAGACTTAATCCTATTTATTGCTAGTGTTTTTTCTAAAAATAAAGAAACAGCTCAAGAAAATAAAGAAAATTTTATTCAAAACTGCAACGAAGACCCAGAACAATGTAAAAATTTAAAAAAAATTATTAAAAATTTAAATTTTTCTGCTTGGGTTAACCCTAAAACTAAATTTATCAAAGGATTTGAGGTTCAGCTTAAAAACTTCTTATTAGAAACAAGCTCTTTTTCTTCTAAACTTGAGGCAGGTTTTTCAATTTTAACTCAAGATATTAAAGAAAAAGAAATTTTAGCCCCTAAATCTTATCTGACATTGTCAGAAATGATTCAAAGTCAAAAAAATCAATTTAGTCAGCAAGTTAAAAATAATAATGAAGAAGAGGCGAGAAATAAGGAAAATATTTATGCAGATGAGATTTATTTTAAAAACGTAAAACCAGAACTTAAAAAAGAATTTTCTGTTCCTATTGCAATGGATAATTTAAAAGATTTACAAGCTTTTAACCTTGCAATAGAATTTGATCCAGATGTTATTGAGCCCATTGGTGCCACCCTTAAAGGGGGCATTTTAGAGGACACTGGCATGATGGAGGTTAATGTTGACCCAAGCGAGAGCGTTTTAGAGCTTATTGAAATTGAAAATCCTCAAGAAGCGGGGGTAATTTTATTAGGTTATGCTACAGCTTATCCAATAAATAATAATGGTGGGGAAGTAGTTTATCTTCAATTTAGGTCCATTGGTGAAAATAAGGCTTTAACTAGGTTAAGATTTAGACAATTAATTTTAAATGAAACAAGCCATCTTAATAAAGCAAATAATGCAATAATTGAGATTAAATAAAATCTTACCATAAATAATTTTCTTACATATGAAGCTTATTCATGATTTAAGAAAAATTAAAAAAGGATTATCTTATAGAAAACCCTTGATTAAAATAATGGTTTCAAAGAAAAATATTCTTGATAATTTTGAAGAATATAAAAGACATGTTCCAAGTGGCATGAAAATTAGTCCTGTTTTAAAAAGTAATGCCTATGGCCATGGAATAAAAGAAGTAGCAAGTATGTTTAAAAATAAAGATAACCCCTTTCTAGTAATTGAGTCTTTATTTGAGGCCGAGACTTTGAGAAGTTATGGTATATCAGATAAGATACTTTTGATTGGTTATTTTAGGCCTAAAATGATTAATCATAAAATAAAAAACACTTCTTACTTGGTAACTAGTTTAGAGCAGCTTTATCAGATTCAAAAAATTATTAAACAAAAAGCTTTAATTCATTTAAAAATTGATACTGGCATGAGGCGCCAAGGAATTTCTATAAAAGATGTTTCAAAAGCAATTAAGATTATTAAGTCTAGCAAAAAGATTATACTTGAAGGTGTTTGTTCTCATTTATCAGATGCTGATAATAAAGATGAGTCTTTTACATTAAAGCAGATTAAAGCCTGGAACCCTTTAGTAGATAAGTTTAAAAAAGAATTTAATAATAAAATAAAATATTTTCATTTATCAGCTTCTTCAGGTATAGGTTATTTAAAAAATATATCTTCTAATTTATTAAGATTAGGCATTGGTCTTTATGGCTTTAACCAATCCCAAAGGCTTAATCTTAATTTAAAACCCGCTTTAAGGGCTGAAACCATTATTACTACCATAAGAAGCTTGTTGCCAAGTGACTCTATAGGCTATAGCGCTACTTTTAAGCCCCAAAAACCCCTAAAGGTGGCTACTATGCCCTTTGGTTATTATGAGGGCCTTGACAGGCGTTTATCAAACAAAGGTCTTGTTAAATGTAAAAATGAATTTTGTCGTGTTCTAGGAAGAGTAAGTATGAATATTACCTCTTTTGATGTAACCAAAATAAAAAATACTAAAATAGGGGAAAAGGTTGTGGCAATAAGTGATAACCCTGAAGATAAAAACTCTGTTTTAAATATATCTAAGATTTGTGAGACAATCCCTTATGTAATATTGGTAAATATTCCAGCTCATCTTAGAAGAATAGTTTATTAATCTAAAAAATAACTAATATGAGACTTTGGTCAATTCATCCTAAATATCTAGATCAAAAAGGATTGGTTGCTTTGTGGCGAGAAGCCCTTTTAGCAAAAAAGGTATTAAATGGAAAAACAAAGGGTTATAAAAATCATCCTCAATTAATTCGTTTTAAAAAGGCTAAAAATAGTTTAAAGGCTATTAATTTTTATTTATTAAAAGTTTGGGAAGAAGCTAGTAAAAGGGGTTATAATTTTGATAAAAATAAGATTGATTCCAATTGTCAGGTTGAAAAAATTAAAACAAATAATGATCAATTATATTATGAATTTGATCATCTTTTAAAAAAACTAAAACATAGAGATTATAAAAAGTATAAAGAAATTAAAAATCCTGAGGAAGTAAAAGCTCATCCAATTTTTAAGGTAGTGGATGGAAAAATTGAAGAATGGGAAAAGGTATAAAAAAAAGAGTTGCTTTTTATCTTTGTTAATTTATTTAATTATCTTGAAAAAGAATTAGGCTTAAACCTTATTAAGACCAAAGTTGAGGAATTTATTTAAATAGGTTATTATAAAAGATAAAGGTTTTTAAAAAATATAATATAATATTTATGACATTAAAAAATAAAGTAGCTATAGTTACTGGAGCAAGGCGTGGTATTGGAAAAGCAATAGCTTTGGAGCTTGCTAAAAAAGGAGCCAGTGTTGTTGTTTCTGATATTAATTTAGAAGAACAAAAACAAGTAGTAGAAGAAATTAAAGAGTTAGGTCAAAAAGCTTTAGCTATCAAGGCTGATGTTACTAGTAGGGAGGAAGTGGAAAATATGGTTCAAAAAACCATTGATAAGTTTGGAAGAATAGATATTTTAGTCAATAATGCCGGCATTAGTGGATTAAAACCATTTCAAGATATAACAGAAGAAGATTGGGATAAAGTATTAGATATTAATTTAAAGGGTAATTTTCTTTGTACAAAAGCAGTATCTAAGCATATGATAAAACAAGAATCAGGTAAGATTATCTCAATTGCTTCAATAGCTGGGAAGGTTGGTTTTAGAAATGCCTCAGCTTATTGTGCTTCAAAAGCAGGTATTGTTAATTTAACAAAAGAGCTGGCCTTAGAATTGGCCCCAAAAAATATTAATGTTAATGCTATAGCACCAGGGATTATAAAAACTAAGATGACAGAAGATATGTTAGAAGATGAAAATCAAAAAAAGGCTTTAATGCAAAGCATACCCTTAAATAGGGCGGGAGGACCAGAAGAAATTGGAAAAGCAGCTGCTTTTTTAGCCTCTAATGATGCTGATTATATAACAGGCCACACTTTAGTAATAGATGGAGGATGGTTGGCGCAATAATATTAGAAATTATAGTATTTGTTGTAACTTTGATTTTTTTAGTCAGTATTATCTGGCCTTGTTTTTCTTTAGCTGGTTGGGTTCCTACTTTAAAAAAGGACTTAAAAAGAATTGCCAAAATAGTTGATCTAAAACCAGGTCAAACCTTTTGTGAATTAGGCGCTGGTAATGGTAGGGTGTCATTTTATATTGCTAAAAAATTTCCAAAATCCAAAGTTATAGCTATAGAATTAGCCTTACCCCTATTTATTATTGGAAAAATTAAAGAAGTTTTTGGCTTTAGTAATAATATTTCTTTTAAGTGGAGAAATTTGTTTCAACAAGATTTATCCAAGGTGGATGTTATCTATATTTTTGCTCTGCCCAAACCTCTTGATACAAAACTAAGAGAAAAATTTGAAAAAGAATTAAAGCCTGGGAGTAGGGTGGTGTCATATGCTTTTAAAATGAAAAGTGTGGAGCCAAAATTAGTTCATAAGCCTCAAAATCAAGACAAATCTATTTATGTTTATGAGTTTTAGGCTTAGGGCTTGTAAAAAAATAATTTTTTTGTTATATTATAAATAGATAGACTAAAATATTTATATAAAGAACCATGCAAGATCCTGTTGAAGAAATTAAATCAAGATTAGATATAGTTGATGTTATTTCGGATTATATTGACCTAAGACAGGCTGGGGAGAATTTCAAGGCGATTTGTCCTTTTCATGAGGAAAAAACGCCTTCTTTTTTTGTATCTCCTAGTAAACAAATTTGGCATTGTTTTGGTTGTGGTAAGGGGTCAGATATATTTGGATTTGTCCAAGAAATAGAAGGAATTGATTTTCCTGAGGCCTTAAGGATTTTAGCTAAAAGAGCTGGGGTTAAAGTTAATTACAATGACAAGGAGTTTAAAAGCCAAAAAACCGCCCTTTATAATATATCTAATCTAGCTACTAAATTTTATCATAAAATACTTCTTGATTCTAAAGGAGCCAAAAAGGCTAGAGACTATTTAAAAAATAGGGGATTAAATGAAAAAATTATTTCTCAATTTAAATTAGGTTACGTTCCTGATAAGTGGGATACTATTTTAAATTTTTTAAAAAATAAAAATTACAAAATAGAAAACATTGAGAAAACAGGTCTTATAGTAAAAAGAAAAGATAAGAATGGTTATTATGATAGATTTAGAAATAGGATCATGTTTCCTATATTTGATCTTTATGGCCAATCAGTTGGTTTTACTGGCAGAATAATGCCAGATCAAGAAAGTAAAAAAATTCCCAAATATATAAATACACCTGAAACTGATATATATAATAAGAGTAAAGTTCTTTTTGGTTTAGATAAAGCTAAAACAGCTATTAAAAAGAAAGACAAAGTTATCTTAGTTGAGGGAAATATGGATGTTTTAACAGCTCATCAAGCTGGTACTAAAAATACAATCTGTACCTCAGGAACTGCTCTCACCAAAAAGCAAATTAATATTATTAAGCGCTTTACTGAAAATGTAGATTTAGCCTTTGATCTTGATACTGCTGGTCAAGCCGCCACAAAAAGAAGCATAGATTTGCTTTTAAAAGAGTCTATGAATGTTTCAGTTTTAAAATTAAAACACGGAAAAGATCCAGCTGATATGATTAACAAAAATATTAAAGATTGGGAAAAGGCAACTAAAAATCCTTTACCAATAATGGAATATTATTTTAATCTAGCATTTAAGAACAGGGATTTATCTAGCACTGAAGACAAGAAAAAGGCTACTAAGGTTTTTTTACCAGAAATTGCCAAGCTGGGCGATCCAGTAGAAAAGGGATTGTGGATTAAGAAATTAAGCGATAAGTTAGATCTTTCTGAGGTTTATCTTAGAGATGCCCTTCAAAGTCAAAAAACAACACCAAGAAAAGTTCGTCCTAAAAGTCAAGATAATATTCAACGCACTTCACCAGAAAAAATAGCAGAAAATTTTTTAGGATTACTTTTACTTTATCCTCAAGAAGGTAAAGCCTATTTGGAAAAAACTATTTTAGAAATGTTTTTAGAAGATAGGGTTAGACAAGTTATTAAAATTTTAAAAAATAAGTTTTTAAAGAAAGATAAACAAATTACTCTAAATTCTTTGAAAAAATCTATTAATAATAAAAAGCTTGAAAAATATATTGATGGCATTAGCTTTTTAGGAGAAAAAGAGTTTGCTGAATTTGACAAAGAGCGGGCCAATAAAGAATTTCAGCAACTTTATAGTTGCTTAAAAAGAAAGTATTTAAAAAATAAAATGCAAGAATTAGTTCAAAAATTAAAACAAGCAGAAGAGCAAGACAATAAAGAAAAAATAAATAAATTATTAGAACAAATTAATAGATTGTTCAAGCAAAGCAATAATTAAATCAACCTATGCCTAAAATTATAAAATTTCCAGAAAAAAAAGCTCAGGGCTTGATGTTCAAGGGACGTCAAAGAGGTTTTGTTACAGAAGAAGAGCTTCTTTATACTTTTGTTAGAGTAGAAAAATATTTAAAAGACTATATAGAATTTTTAGATAAACTTGAAAAAAGCGGGATAAATATTAAAGAATCTAGTGATAGTTTATTAGATGATCCCAAAGAAGAAGAGATTAAGCTTTTGTTTGATCTTAGTAAATTATCAGCTGACTCTATTCAAATGTATTTAAAAGAGATTGGTCGGGTACCACTTTTATCTTCTGAAGAAGAAAAAGAATTAGCCAAAAAAAAGGATGCCGGAGATAATCAGGCTTCTAAAAAGCTTATTGAGGCTAATTTGAGATTAGTGGTTAGCATTGCTAAGAAATTTTCAGGCTATGGTCTTGGTTTTTTAGACTTAATACAAGAGGGTAATGTTGGCCTTTTTAGAGCGGTTGAAAAATATGATTGGAAAAAGGGTTATAAATTTTCTACTTATGCTCATTGGTGGATTAGACAGGGCATTATAAGAGCTTTAGCTGATCAATCTAGAACTATTAGAATTCCAGTTCATGTAGTTGAGGTATTGGGTAAGTTTAAAAAGGCAAATCGTTTTCTTTCCAAACAATTAGAAAGAAAACCAACTTCTGGTGAATTGGCAGCTGAACTCAATATTGATTTAGATAAGGCTCGTCATTTAAGAAAGATTTCTCAAGATGTAATATCTTTAGAAACCACAGTAGGCGGGGAAGATGATGATCAGGAAACTGAGATAGGAGACTTATTAGAAGATGTTAAAACAATATCCCCTGATAGGGTGGCTGCTTTAAAATCTTTAAAAACTTATATGGAAAAAGTTATAAAAGATCTTTCCCCAAGGGAGCAAAAGATATTAGATATTCGTTTTGGACTTTCTGATGGTGTAGCTCATACCTTAGAAGAGGTGGGAGAGGTTTTTGGTGTAACTCGAGAAAGAATTAGGCAAATTGAAGCAAGGGCCATTGAAAGAATTAAGCAGCTTGATAGTGTTAAGAAGATTAAAGATTATAAATAATTAGGACTTGATTTTTAAAATTTAATTGTTTATAATAAAAAATAATATTCCGAGGTAGCTCAGTGGTAGAGCAGCTGACTGTTAATCAGCTTGTCGCGGGTTCGAATCCCGCCCTCGGAGCCAATGATTAAAAGGCTTAAGAAGGCCTTTTAATTTTTTATTTATCTTGACAAAAAACCAAAAATGTGCTATTTTAAAAACAATAAATTGATAGATCTTTGAAATAAAAAAGGGGGATTCTATGTTACTATTTTTTGTTTTTTTTCTGGGCTCATTGGTTATTCTCAAAAAAAGAGATTGGCCTAACTTTTTCGCATGTTTTGTTTCAGGAATTATTGCCCTTATTGGTACATTTGTTCTGGGTGTTTTCATTTATGGTTTTTCAGACTGCACTGATGAATATAGGGTAGTATCAAAACAAGAGCTTGTTGCTATATCAGATCAGGGAAATAATCTTAATGGTCGTTTTTTTCTAGGATGCGGTAGTATTAAGGATGAATTTTATTATTTCTGCTATATTCAAGAAAAAGACGGGACTATCTCATTTTCTAAGTTTCTTGCTTCTGATAAAAAAGTTAAGATTTTGGAAGAAAAAAGAGACAAGGGAATTTTAGAGAAAAGAAAAATTTTAAGATCGTTAAAGAAAACAGGCGTGAATAAAATACTGTTATACCCATTTCTCTCTCGCTTTACGGGTGAGGAATTCTGGTTTCGAGTGCCAGAAAAAACAATCAAGAGAAACATGTCTCTTGATTTGAATTAAAAAAATAAGGGTCAATATATTTGGCCCTTTTTATTTATTTAATTTTAATTTATTAATTTAACAGTAGTATAAAATAAAACACAAACTCTTCTCGGTTTTTTATGTTTGCACTTGAAATAATACCTATTCTATTTTATAATTTAGTAAATGATTGGTTTTGAGTTATATAAATAAAAAAAATGAAATTGCTAAAATTTTTAGAATCAAAGGATAAAAAAAGCATTAAGTTTTTACAACAAACTAAAGATGGTCATATTATTGAAACGGGTTATTACGACTTGGATGAAGAAATAATTTGCATTTCTTGCCAAATTGGTTGCTCTATGGGTTGTATTTTTTGTGCTACTGCCGAGCCAATTGATTCTTTACATGCTGAGCAAGCTTTTTTTCGCAATTTAACTGTCCAAGAAATAGAAAATCAAGTCAAGAATATCATATTTTTTTTAAAAAAAGAAAATCGATTACAGAATAAAAAAATTCTATTATCATATATGGGAATGGGGGAGCCTTTTCTAAATTATGAAAACGTATTAAAAAGTATTAAAAATTTAGCTAAAAGTTTTCCTAATTCACGAGCAACTATTTCTACCTTAGGTACTAGACCAGATTTAATAAAAAAATTAGCTAAGGAGGACATTGGGATTACCTTAAAATTACACCTTTCATTGCATGCGTCCAATGATAGTTTGCGAAAAAAAATACTTCCCTCTGCCAAACCAATTAAGCCCGGACTAGAGGCCTTAAACTTTTTTGCTAAAACCAAAAAGGATTCAATGAAAGTTAATTATATTTTAATTAAAGACTTAAATGACTCTTTTAAAAACGCTCTTGAATTAGCGGAACTAATAAAACCCTATCCCCTTGTTGTTAAATTAAGTAGTCTTAATGGTAATTGTGGGGGCTTAAAGCCTTCTAAAATAACCAAGTTTGAACTTTTTGAGGAAGCTCTTCAT
>DATFJC010000046.1:0-4656 GCA_035269445.1 Patescibacteria group bacterium | reverse complement strand
TTGTAATTGTTCTAGCTCTTTTTCTGCCATTTTTATCATATCAGGATCTTCTTCGTTTTCAATCATGCCTTTAGTAGATTTAATTCTTTTCTCTAATTCTTTCATGCCTTCAATATTTCTTAATTTATCCTTAGCTTGGTTATATTCTTGGGATACTTGTTTTAGTTTTTCTGGGGTGTTGTAAACAGAAGGATCTTTTAGTTTAGATTCTAGTTCCTGAATTTTTTTCTCTAATTCTTGAACGTTTTTTTTAGAATTCATGAATTTATTTATTTTGGGGTATATTTTTTACGTTTTTGTAGGTCTTTTCCTTATTACTATCTTTTTCTTCCCCTTTTTTATTTTCTGCCTTATTTTTCTTAGTTTTTTCTTTTTGCTTAGCTCCTGTTTTTTCTAAACGTTTTTCATATCTTTTAACTCTTCCGGCTGTATCAACATATTTTTGTTTGCCAGTATAAAAGGGATGACAATTGGCACATATTTCTACTTCCATATTTTTCTCAGTAGAGCCTAAATTATATGTTGCACCGCAAGCGCATTTAATTTTTGCATTTTTTTCATATTTTGGGTGAATGTCTTTTTTCATAAAGTAATATTATTTTTTTAATTATTATAATATTCATTGTAGCAAGTTTTAATTTCTTTGCAAGTATTTACTTTTCCGGTGGTTGCTTTATAATTTAACTTATATGACTAATAATAAATTAAAAATTAAAGATTTTTTAATATTGTCATTTATATTATTAATAGTATCTTTGATATACATAAATACCCTAGACAATCCCTTTATTTGGGATGATGAGGTTATTATAGAATCTAATCAATTTATAAAAGATTGGGGAGGCATGGGAGATATTTTTGAGCATGATATATTTGGAGCCAGCCTAGAACAAGGGAGTTTTTATAGACCATTACATGCATTGTCTTATATGATAGATTATAGTTTATGGGGCTTCAATACCCTTGGTTATCATATAACCAGTATTTTTTTATTTTTATTGTTATTAATTGTTCTTTACCTATTATTTATTCAATTAGGCCTTAAAAAGATTTTAAGTTTTATTTTGGTTTTAGGATTTGGGGTTCATCCCATTAATACAGAAATGGTTACTTTTATTTCAGCTCGGGGCGATATAATTATGATTCTTTTTTCTTTATTAAGTTTTTTGGTATTTTTAAGGGCCATTTATAAAAAAAACAATTTATTTTTTATATTAAGTATTTTTTTATTTATTCTTGCTTTTTTATCAAAAGAAAGTGCTGTTGTTTTGCCTATAATTATGGGCTTATATTTGTTTTTATTTAAAAGGGATAAATATAAAACTTTTTTAGGCTGGTTTTTAATCTTAGTATTTTTAAGTTTTGGTTATACTGCTTTTAGATTAATAATGGTTGGCAGTGGTCAAAGCATTGCTCTTTCTAATATTGCCCAGGCTAGCTTAATTACAAGGCTAATAACCCTACCAAGAATTTTTTTAACCTATATTGTAAAATTAATTATACCTTTTAATTTACATATGGAATATTTGTTTGTAGAAAAGAGCATTTTAAGCCTTTCTTTTATATTGGGGTTGCCTGCTATTATCTTATTTTTTTATGCCATTTTAAGGTTTTTAAAGTTTTCTAAATATAGTTTATTTTTTACAGGCTGGTTTTTTATGGGACTTTTGCCTTTTTATCAAATATTTTTACCCTTAGCAGCAACCTTGCGAGAACATTGGGTTAGTTTTTCAGCCATAGGGTTTTTAGGTCTTATGGCTTTAGTTTTTAAAAAAATATTTTTAAAACTAAAAAAGGAGCCAAAAGCAAGGCTCGGATTTATTCTTTTGATTGTAGCTATTTTTATATATTGGGCTGGTTCTAGTTTAATAAGAAATAAGATTTGGGAAAGCCCCAAAGGATTATATCAAAATGATTTAAAATATGAGCCTAATAGTTTTTTACTGCATAATAACTTAGGAGTAGAATATTTTAGAGAAAGTAATTATTTCAAGGCAAAAAAACATTTTTTAGCTGCCAATAGGGTTACCCCAGGGCTTGGATATGCCCCGGCATATAATAATTTAGGGGTTATATATCAAAGAGAGGCTAAAACAGATCAGGCAATTTATTGTTATCTTCAAAGTATTAAAATCAATGATTATATTTTAGCTTATCAAAATTTAGCAGACCTTTATATTAAAAAAAATAAGACAGAAAAGGCAAGATCTGTCTTAGAGCAAGGCCTTAATTTATACCCAAATAACCAAATTTTATTAAAATATAAGGAAAATATTAATCATTTTTAGGACCTTTTTTCTTAAAAATATATTTAAGGGCTATAAAAAGTGTTTGCAATCCATATTTCAAGCCTTTTTTAAAGTTTATATTAGAACTATCTTTTTGATATTTTACAGGAATAGATATTTCTCCTATTTTAAAATTATTTTGAATTATAGCAAAGAGCATTTGAGTGTCGAATATAAAATCATTTGAAAATTTATTAAAATTAATTTTTTCTAAAACTTTTTTACGGTAAGCTCTCATGCCAGTGTGCCATTCTGAAAGATTATGGCCTGTAGCAAGGTTTTCTATAAAACTTAGAAAGCGATTAGAAAAATATTTATATTTTGGCATTCCTGATTTGATAACTTCTTTTCTAGAGCGAATACGAGAGCCAAGCATAACATCAAAATAATCATCATTTAAAAGATTTATAAAGTGGGGGATAAGTTTTGGGTCATATTGATAATCTGGATGAAGCATGATTACAATGTCAGCCCCCCTTTTTAATGCGATTTGATAACAGGTTTTTTGATTGCCCCCATATCCTTTATTTTTTTTGTGTTTATAAAAAGATATCCCTAGTTTTTTAGCTATTTGAATAGTATTGTCGTCGCTTTTGTCATCTACTAGTATAATTTCGTCTACCAAGTTTTTATCAATATCTTTAATTGTTTTTTCAAGTGTTTTGCTTGCATTATAGGCCGGTAAAACCACTATTTTTTTTTGTTTCATATAGATTATTATATTTTTAAAATTATCTTTATATAACTTATTTTTTATTATAAGATTTAAACTTATTTTTGACAAATATTTTAATTTTTAATAATATAATAAAGTAAATAAAAAATTAATCTTAAAAAAATATGACAAATATTCCATCATTAATTGAATTAACCAAGAAGGGTGCTCATTTGGGTCATGAAACCTATCGTCGCTTTCCTGAAATGAGTAAATTTATTTCAGGCAAAAAAAACACTCTTCACATTATTGATTTAACCAAAACCAGGCAATGCTTAAAAGAAGCTCGTGATTTTCTTAAAAAAGCCACCAAAGAAAGTAAAAACATTCTTTTGGTTGGAACAAAGCCTGGTGCCAATGATATTGTAAAAAAATATGGAGAAGAATTTGGTCTTCCATATGTTAATAAAAGGTGGCTTGGGGGTATGATTACCAATTTTAAAACAGTAAAAAAGTTAATTGAAAAGTTTAATTCCATGAGAAAAGAAAAAAAAGCTGGAGAATGGGATAAATATACCAAAAAAGAGCAGGTTGATTTTGAAAAAGAGCTTAATAAGCTAGAGGGTTTAGTTGGCGGTATTAGAAACATAAAAGAAGCACCCAAAGCCTTGTATATAATTGATACTGTTGACGAAGATATTGCTCTAGAAGAAGCAAAAAAAGAAAACATTCCCGTGATTGCTCTTATTAATACAGATGAAAATCCTAATCGGGTTGATTATCCTATACCTTGTAATAATGATTCTTCTAAAACATTAGAGGTCATAACTGAATCTGTTTTAAAGGCAATTCAAAAGTAAATTATTTATAATAACCAGAATAAAATAGATAATTATGAAGCAAGAAAATATTAAAAAACTTAGAGAAAAAACAGGCGTTGGTGTACTTAATTGCCAAAAAGCCTTAAAAGAATCAAATGGTGATATTAATAAGGCCTTAGAAATTTTAAGAAAAAAGGGCCAAAAGATAGTAGAATCTAAAAAATCTAGAGCTACCAATGAGGGAAGAATAGGAAGCTATGTTCACGCTAATGGTAAAATCGGGGTTTTAGTAAAAGTAGTTTGTGAAACAGATTTTGTTGCTAAAACAGATGAGTTTAAACAGCTAGCCCATGATTTAGCTATGCAGGTGGCAGCAAGAAATCCTAAATGGTTAAATGCTGAAGAGGTTTCAGAAGAAATTAAAGAAAAGGAAAAAGAAATTTATAAAAATGAAATAAAAGAAGATAAGCCAAAAGATATTATGGAGAAAATTATAAATGGAAAGCTTGAAAAGTTTTATAATGAAAACTGTCTTTTAAGGCAGGACTTTATAAAAGATGGTGATATTACAATAAAAGAATTATTAAAAAGGAAAATATCTTCTATTGGTGAAAACATTAAAATTAAAGAATTCACTAGATTTGAATTATGATTGTAGCTTTTATAAAAATAGCAGCTTGGGATAGTCAACCTATTAAAGTCGCCAAAAAAAGGGGTGGTCATTCTTTGAGCTTAGATGATTTTAATCCAGGTGATAAGGTTATAGTTAGAACGAGTCTAGGTATAGATCTTGGGACAATTTCTAAAATAGAAGAAATTGAAAGTAAAGAAGCAGAAGGTTTTATTTTGAAAAAGGCTAGCAAAGAAGACATTGAGTCTTATAATGAAAAAA
>DATFJC010000045.1:0-4348 GCA_035269445.1 Patescibacteria group bacterium | reverse complement strand
AGTGAAAAAACAATTATAAAAAAAATAAAATTTTATAATCAGAATAAAAATTAAGATTAAATATATTTACTAAACTGTTAAGGAAGATATACATTATCTCTTATCAAAATAGTTCTAATGTCGTCTACGATGGGGAGTCAGGTGAGAATAAAGACATAGAGTTTCGCGGAGCTCGTTTTGATTATATTTTAGTAGCTCCATATAATCCTGATTTGAAAATAAATTATTAATGATATAATGTAATAATTCTATTTTGCATCTTGACAAAAGCCTAAAATCGAGTAAAATAAAAGTAAATCGAACTTTAAAATAAAAAAGGAGGAAAGATGGCTAAATTACTTTTTAAAAAGGGAAGCTTTAAAATTCTTTGTGAGAATGTAGGTGGTCTTTATGCCAGTGGCACAAACAAGCTTATTAAAAGAGCTGGTACTGTTTCACATCAATCGCGTGATAGAACACAAAAATCGCCTAAGGAATTTGTTAGAATGTTGCAATCTATGGGGCATATGTCTGTGTTAGAGCATAGTTGGTATGTTTTTAGGATCTATGGTAGTTTGGGGATTATAGCAAAACTATTTTTGTCGAATAGTCTTTTCTGTATCTCGACTAATGCAAATTCTTTTTTAATTTCTGGTAATGCTAGGATGTTTCTTGAAGGTTACAAGAAAACAGAAAACAGGGTATTGGGACAATTACTTGATTTTCTACATAAAAGAAACCCAGTTTTGTTTCCTGCTCCTCAAGATGGTTTTAAAAAGGCTGATATTGAATTTGAGTATAATCCTGAACTCAAAACTAAGAAAGAAAAACTATTACACATTGCTGTAACAATCGAATTTAATAATCATTCTCGTGGCTTTACCCACGAAGATGTTCGATCCCGCAATGGTGATGGAAAGGTGGTTGCTTACACCCAGGAATCAACTCGTTATGTTGATTACTCAAAAGAAGAAGACGGAGAAAAAGAGATGGAATTTGTTTTGCCCTATAGAGAAATAAGTTCTAATCAAATAGTTGATAGGTCGATAATATTTTTGAGGTCCAATCACAGAGAATATAAGTTTACAATTGATGAATTTACTGATCTTTTAGAAGATTGGTACAAAAGGTTGAGAGGGCTAGGCTTAAAGCCGGAAGAGGCTAGACAATGGCTTCCAATTGGCATTAAATCTCAAATTGTTCAAACTTATAACTTAAATGAGTGGCGGCATTGGCTTAAAATTAGAGCTCAAAAACCGGCTCATCTAGAAATTAGGACTACTGCTGTTGAGCTTTTAAAAACCTTTCAAAAAATATTCCCCAATGTCTTCGATGATTTCAAAATTGGGCGGAAAAAAAATAATACTCCCTATGCTGCCTACATTGGCAAAGAGGAGTTAGCCTAAAAAAACAAGCTCTCTGTAAATTACAGAGAGCTTTTCTTTTTTATTATTTTTAGTAGTGTTATTATAAAAATATGCGCATAATAGCAGACTTACATATTCATTCTCGTTTTTCGCGAGCTTGTTCACCCAAACTAAATTTAAGCAGCTTAGAAAAGTGGGCTAGTTTTAAGGGTATTAATTTAATTACTACCGCTGATTTTACTCACCCTAAGTGGATAAAAGAATGTGAAGATCAATTAGAATCTTGTGGTAATGGTTTGTATAAAATAAAAGGATCTAAAAAAGAGGTCTTTTTTATTTTTACAACAGAAATTTCTTTTATTTATAAAAAGGGTGATAAAACAAGAAGGGTTCATGAAGTTGTTTTAGCGCCTGGTTTAGAAGAGGCAAAAAAATTAAATAAGGAATTAAATAAAAGGGGCTTTAATTTATCTTCTGATGGAAGGCCAATTTTAGGCATGTCTGATAGAGATTTTTTAGAGCTTATAAAAAGTATTGATAAAGGATTTGAAATTATACCAGCTCATATTTGGACCCCCTGGTATGCTTTGTTTGGCTCAAAGTCTGGTTTTGATTCTATTAAAGAGTGTTTTGGGGATATGTCAAAGTATATTTTTGCTTTAGAAACGGGTCTTTCATCTGACCCGCCAATGAATTGGCGCTTATCAGATCTTGATGATTATACCTTAGTTTCTAATTCTGATTCTCATTCTTTAAAAAATATTGGCAGAGAAGCTAACGTTTTAGAAGTTGATGAGAATAAATTATCCTATGACGAAATAATTGATATCTTAAAAAAGGGAGATAAAAAAAGGTTTTTATATACAGTTGAGTTTTTTCCAGAAGAGGGGCGGTATCACATGGACGGTCATAGGAAATGTGATGTTTGTTTTAATCCTAAAAAGACTATAAAAGAAAAAGGAATATGCCCTAAGTGTGGTAAAAAATTAACTATTGGTGTTTCCCACAGGGTTAATGATTTAGCGGATAGAGATTTGGGTTTTAAACCAAAAAAGGCTCATGGCTTTAAAAAGCTTATTCAATTAGATAAAATTATAGCCGAAAGTATTGGCCTAAAAACTCGTAATTCAAAAAAGGTAATGAAAATATATAGGAATATGATTAAGGGCATTGGAAGCGAATTTTATATTTTACTTAATGCTCCCATAAAAAAAATTAAAGAAAATGTAGGCCATGATAAAATAATTGAGGCTATAAAAAGAGTTCGAAATGGTAATCTTTTAATTAAACCTGGTTTTGATGGTAGTTATGGAAAGGTGAAAATATTTAAAGATAATGAAAAAAATAAATCTAAACAAAAAGATTTATTTTAATTTTTATACTTAATATAGGATAAAATATAGGTCTTATAGCTTGACTTTTGTCTTTGACGGGGCTATATTATTATTAATGATAAACAAAAAATAAATAATAAAATATGAATTATATTTTACCATTGTTTATAGTAACTCTTGCTGAAGCTTCAATTGGTGTTTTTGTAAAGTTAACTGGATCAAATGTACCAATATTTACACTAAATTTTTATAGAGTTTTCTTTGCAACAATTTTTTTAGGAATAATTATTTTTTTATTTAAAAAAGAAAAAATAAAATATCCTAAAAATAATATAAAAGATACTCTAGTGGTGGGGTTTTTGATTGCATTGCAAATAAGTTTTTTTAATGTAGCAATGTCCCTTGCCCCTATTGCAAATGTGGTAATATTTTGGAGCGTAGCGCCTTTTTTTACTTTTATATTTTCAACAATATTTCTTAAAGAAAAGCCGAGCAAAGCACACGTATTAATATTTTTATTGGCAATTATAGGAATTTTTATAGCAAAGCCCCTTAAAGGAGGACACGCGTTGGGAAATATTATAGCCTTAATTGATGGCGCGGTATATGCAGCTATGATTACTTATATAAGACATGAAGGGATGACAGAAAAAAAAGTAGATATTTTTTGGTTTATGACAGCTGCATCACTATATCTTTTACCCTTTTTGTTTATATTCGGCCCGGGAAAAATATTTAATATGATTAAATATTCAAGTTTTAGTGTTCCGGTTATTTTATGGCCTATTTGCTTAGGTATAATATCAACAGGGGTGGCATTTTTTTTCATAAGCATAGTTTTAAAAAAAATAGATGCAAATATTTATTCACTTATTGATATAATAGTTTCTCCGGTTGTTGCGGCCTTGCTCGGATATTTAATTTTTACAGAAATTCCAGAAACAAACATGATTTTTGGCGGCTTGATTTTACTTGTTTCTGGAGCATTTTTGTCAAAGATGATGCATCACAAAAATAAGGTTAAAAAAATAGCCATTTAATTCTCTAATTAACTCAATATTTTTTAAAGAGGCGAAGAAAAGAAAAGTAATTTATATTAAGCCTGATAAAAATGGCTTAATTGATCCTGATGTTTTTAAAAAAGAGATAAATAAAATATGACTATAGTCTTTATAATAGACATTAACAATATAAAGTTAATATCATAATTATATGAATCAAGAAAAATTTAATTTAAATAAAGCAAGAAAAGAAGCTGAAAAGCACGAGAAAAAGAGTGTTTCTCTTGTAAACGAACTTAAAATTAACAAAAAAGAAGAAAATGAAGATTTTTTAGAAGAAGAACTAGAGGCTAATTATTGGAGAGATTTGTATAGAGAAAAACTTGATAAAATTAAAGATGATGAAGATTTTAAAAATGCCGCTATTAACGATCTGGAAGATGACATTAAATTAGGTAAAAATGGTAGTGGATTAAATGCCAACCGGGCTCTTTATACCATTTCAGCTCTAAAAAACTTAAGTCTTTACAAAGAAGAATTTAAAGAAAAGCTTGATAAAATTAAAGATGACGAAGATTTTAAAAAAGCCGCTATTAATAAAATAGAAGTTTACATTAAAGAAGGCAAAAATGGAGATGGTTTTGATGCCGCCTGGGCTCTTAGAATC
>DATFJC010000044.1:0-8283 GCA_035269445.1 Patescibacteria group bacterium | reverse complement strand
TTATGTGGGGCGACTTGAAAAAAAGAAAAATGTTTTAGAGTTAATTAGCTCTTTTAATAAATTTAAAGTTAAATATCCTAAATTCAAATTAGTTTTAGTTGGGAGTCCTGGCTTTGGTTATAAAAAAATAAAACCAAAAATTAAAAAAAATAAAAATATTTTAAAATTAGGATATGTTAATATTGAAGATTTGCCTAATCTTTATGCTGGGGCATTAGCTTTTATATTTCCCTCTCTTTATGAAGGTTTTGGAATTCCAGTACTTGAATCTTTTGCCTGTGGTACTCCGGTTATATTATCTGAAAGTGGCTCCTTAAAAGAGGTGGGTGGCAGAGCTGCTCTTTATTTTAAGCCTGGTCAAAAAGATCAATTAGTGGCTTTAATGGAAAAGATGGTAAATGATAAAGAAACCTATCATGCCTTAAAAAAAGAGGCTAAAAAAAGGGTTAAAAACTATTCTTGGCAAAAATGTACCCTTAAAATATTAAATATTTTAAAAAAGCTTTAAATCTTGTTTTTTAGTTTAGACTTGTTATACTTATTAATAAGGGTAAAAATCTCTTTTATTATATGAAAATTATTGGCCATACAAAACAACTTAAGTTTTTAAAAAAATCTATAAAAAATAACTCACTGTTTCGAAGCTATCTTTTTTATGGCCCTCAAAATATTGGCAAAAAAAGAGTAGCCAGGGAATTTGCTAAAGATATTCTTTCTTTTAAACAGGCTAATAAGGGTTTAATTGCTAAAAAAATTGAAAAAGGGGTACACCCTGATTTAAAAATTATTTTTCCTAATAAAAAAGGCTCAATTAAAATAGAAAAAACAAGAGAAATTATTGAATCCCTAAAACAGTCCCCCTTTTCTGCACAAAAAAGGATTGTTATAATAGAGAATGCCGATAGTTTGACAAAAGGTGCTGCAAATTCAATACTTAAGTTTTTAGAAGAGCCGCCAACTTATGTCCACATTATTTTAACTGCAGCGGATATATCTTTATTGCCAAGCACTATACTTTCGCGTTGTCAGATGTTAAGGTTTAGCCCACCATCTAAGGATAAAATAATTAAGGCTTTAAATGAACTTAAAATAGATAATAATAAGATTGAAGACATATTATTTTTATCAGGAGGAAAAATGGATTTAGCCCTATCTCTTGCTAATAATAAAGACTTATTTAAAAAAAGGCGTAATTTAGCCTTGAAGTGCAGGGATATTCTTTTAAAGGAATGCTTACACGAGAAAGAGGAAATTCTCTTTAATATTCAAGATATTAAAACCACACTTTTTCTTTTTCTTATTATGCTAAGAACAATAATTTTAAATGATTCTTTAAAAATTATAAATAGTTTTAATTTAGGGCCGATTTCTAAAAAATACAATCAAGAACAGTTAGTCTCTATTGCAAAGAGAATAATAAAAACAGATTATTTTTTAGACTCTTATGTAAATAGAAAGCTAGCCCTTGAATATTTAATTATAGGATTTTAATTTAATTAATTATGGATCATAAAAATTTAAAAACAGTTTTAAGCTTATTTGTAATAGTTTTAATTTTTACATTAGCTGGTTGTGTTAATGTAAGTATTAAAACCGATGTTGGGGGAATTTATAAATCTAAGGATAGTGGGGAAACCTGGACTAAAAAAAGGGCAGTTTTAAATATTTTAGAAAAACAGGAATTTTTAGAAAATGTTAATATTAATGTTTTTGCTGTTGACCCCCAAGACCCAAGGACTTTATATGTTGGAACTAAGGCAAAGGGTCTTTTTGTAAGTTATGACAAGGGTGAAAAGTGGCACAATATTGAGAGATTACCCCAGGGTTCGATAAGTTCGATTAAAGTCAATCCCGTTAAAAAACATGTTGTCTATATAGGGATTAATAAATCTCTTTTAAAAACAAGTGATGCCCTAAGAACATGGGAGTCGGTTTATGTTGATGACAAGCAAACAAAAGATAAAATAACTGAAATATTTGTAGACCCCTTGTATCCTAATAGGGTTTATGTGGGTTTTTCTGACGGCCGTGTTATTAAAAGTAAAAACGAAGGTGCTAGTTGGAGTCTTTTAAAAAGTTTTAATAGAAAAATAGTTAAAATATATAGGTCTATTAAAAGTAATAAAATTTTTATAGCTACTGAAAATAATCTTTTTTATTCTGGTGATGAACAAGAAGAGTGGACTAAAATGGAGAACTTAGACGATAAAATGCAAAAAGATATCCAAAATGTATTATTTAAAGATGATCAGTTTATTTTGGTTTTAACTAAATATAACATATATAAAACTGAAAATAGTGGCTCTTCTTGGGAAAAATTAGAGCTTTTATTGCCAGCAGGATCTCGAGATCGATCTGATTTAAAGGCCTTAGCCTTTGCTCCTAGTGATGTAAATATTTTGTATTATGTCACAAATAATACTTTATATAAATCTAGAAATGGTGGTGAAGATTGGATTACTCGCGATTTAGATATTAGCGGAGCTCCAATTGATATTTTTGTTTACCCACAAGACTCAGAAATTATTTATTTAGCAATAACTAAAAAATAAATTTATGAAAAATATTATCGAAAAACACAAAAAAAGTTTTGATAAGGCAGTTCATTTTGGAAAGCAAGATATCTCTTCTATTAGGACAAATCGAGCAAGTAGTAAGTTAGTGAATAATATCTTGGTAAAAAGTTATGGAACAAAAACCCCACTTGAAGAACTTGCTTCTATTAGTGTTTCCGATGCCCGCACAATTGTTATTAGTCCTTGGGACAAAAATATTGCAAAAGAGATAGAAAAGGCCTTAAGTCAGTCTGATTTGGGGGCTAGCCCTAACATTGGACAGGATAATGTTATTCGAATAAATTTACCCCCCCTTAATCAAGAAACAAGAGAAAAAATTATAAAGGTTTTGCATCAAAAGTTAGAAAATGCAAGAGAATCTTTACGTTCTATAAGAGATGAGGTAAAAGGGGAAATAGAAAAATCTGAAAGAAATCAAGATATTACCGAGGATGATAAATATCGCTTGATTGAAAAGCTTGATAAACTAACCAAAGAAAAGCAGACTGAGTTAGAAGAATTTGCTAATAAAAAAGAAGAGGAAATAAAAGGAAATTAATTTTATGTTTGTATTGTTTGCGATTATTGGTCTTAGTATTTTAATTTTTTTTCATGAATTAGGCCATTTTATAGTAGCTAAAATTTCTGGGATTAAAGTTGAAGAATTTGGTATTGGTTATCCGCCTCGCTTTTTTGGCTTTGTTAAGGTAGGCGGTAAAAGAAAGATGTTCTTTGGTAAAAATGAGCCCAGGGAATCAAAAAATACAATTTATTCTTTAAACTGGATCCCTTTTGGTGGTTTTAATAAGCTTAAGGGGGAGTTAGAAAAAGACCAAGATCCAGATAGCTTTAGGGGAGCTAAATGGTGGAAAAAATTTTTAGTTGCAGTAGCTGGAGTTGCTATGAATATAATAGTTGCGATTTTAATTTTTTTTATTTTATATAGCACGGGTATACCACAAGATGTTGATAATGTTTCTGAAAATGCTCATGTAGTTGAAAAAATTGGGGTTCAGGTTGGCTCTGTTGTGCCTGACTCACCAGCCCAAAAACAAGGTCTTATAATGGGCGATATTATAAAAACAATTGATGGTAAACATTTTGACGAGGTAGAAGACTTTCAAAATTATACTGCTACTAAAAAGGGAGAAAGTATTGAATTAGGTTTACAAAAAAATGGGAGAATGGTTAAAAAAAATATCCCTGTTAAATCCTATGATGAAGTTTATTCTGACATTTCAGAAATTTATAAAATAGATGAGGCAGATAAAAAAAGAGGTGTTATTGGGGCTGGTCTTTCAAAAACAGCCTTAGTAAAATATCCATTTCATAGCGCTTTTTTAAGGGCCCTTAAACATGTTTTTGGTTTGGCTTGGCAAATATGTGCTGGCATTGTTTTAATGATAAGCTCTTTAATTACCAAGGGAGCTGCTATAGGTGGAGTTATGGGTCCAGTTGGTATAACTAAAATAACTGCTGGTATAGCAGAAATTGGTTTTTTATATTTAGTGCAATTTTTAGGACTTTTGTCAGTAGCTATTGCGGTTTTTCAGCTCATACCCTTTCCTGCCCTAGATGGTTCAAGAGCGCTTTTTGCTTTAATTGAGGGGATTAAGGGGAAGCCAATAAAATATAAAACAGAAAATATAATAGTTAGCACTGGTTTTTTAATTTTAATTACGATTTTAGGCTTTGTTACTATTAAAGAAGTTATTGGTTTATTTTAGTTTTATGATTAAGGTTTTATAATATTTATGAATGATAAAAAAATAAAAAAGAAAAATTTGGTAAAAAAATCTCAAAATATATCTAAGTGGTATAATGAGGTTGTTTCTAGAGCAAAACTGGTTGATCAATCAGAAGTTAAGGGAGCAATGATAATGAGGGCTAATAGTTTTGAAATTTGGGAGCAAATAAAGAAAGTTTTAGACGGTTGGTTTAAAGATTATGGTGTAAGGAATTATTATTTTCCCATGCTTATACCTCATTATTTATTAGAAAAAGAAAAGGAACATTTAAAGGGCTTTTCCCCTGAGTTGGCCGTTGTTACTCATGCCGGTGGAAAGGATTTAAAAGAACCTTATGTTTTAAGACCAACTTCAGAGACTATAATATATAAAACCTTTGCTGACTGGATTGAAAGTTATAGGGACTTACCCTTTTTAATTAATCAGTGGTGTAATATTGTAAGGTGGGAAAAAAGGACATATCCTTTTTTAAGAACTAGTGAATTTTTGTGGCAAGAAGGGCACACTGCTCATAAGACAAAGGAACAAGCAAAAAATATGACCCTTAGGGCTCTTAAATGGTATGAGAAAATATATAAAGATTATTTAGCAATTTCTTCTTATGTTGGAATTAAAAGCGAGCAAGAAAAGTTTGCTGGCGCTAAAAAAACTTATTCTATAGAAATTGTTGTCCCAAATGGTAAAGCCTTACAGGCAGCTACTTCTCATAATTTAGGAGATAATTTTTCTAAGGTATTTAATATTAATTTTTTAGATAAAAAAGGCAAAAAAAATCATCCCTTTCAAACTTCTTGGGGGCTTTCTACCCGTTCTATTGGCGGATTAATTTTAGTACATGGTGATGATGCTGGTCTTATTATTCCACCTAAAATTGCTCCTAATCAAGTTGTAATAATAACTGTTCCCTGTAAGGATAAAAAAGATCAAGAAAGGGTTGAAAAATATTCCAAAGAAATAATGGCAGAGTTAGAAAAAAATAACTTTAGGGTTATTCTAGATTCCGACAATAATCATGGTTTTGGTTTTAAAATAAATAATTGGGAGTTAAAGGGCATACCCTTGAGGCTTGAAATAGGGGCAAATGAAGTAAAAAATAAAAAACTAACTTTAGCTAGAAGAGATAATTTTAAAAAACAAGAAGTTGAAAGAGATCAATTGATTAATGAGGTAACAAGC
This sequence comes from Patescibacteria group bacterium, assembly GCA_035269445.1. Lineage (GTDB taxonomy): Bacteria > Patescibacteriota > Patescibacteriia > UBA2591 > UBA6264 > DATFJC01. Next base: position 2,804 of record DATFJC010000044.1, on the reverse strand, counting down.
AAACTAGAAATGATTCAGAATAATTTACTTAAAAAATCCCAAGATATTAGAAATAATATGACTATTGAAGTTGATGACTATGAAGAGTTTAAAAAAATAGCTCAAGGCTCTAAAAAGTTTATAAGAGCCTTTTGGTGTGGTAATAAAAAATGTGAGAATAATATAAAACATGAGACTAAATTTTCTACTCGAGTTTTAGAAATAGATCAATTAGATAAAAAAGAAAAGGGTAAATGTATTTATTGTGGTAGAAAGGCTGATCATAAATGGTTATTTGCTCAAAGTTATTAAAATAAAAAAATATGTTTAAAAAATTATTAGGCACAATTTCAAAAAATATTGGTTTAGACTTAGGAACTAGCAATACCAGGGTTTATTTAAAGGATAGGGGGATAATGATGAGTGAGCCTTCTATTGTTTCTATTAATAAAAGGCAGGATCAAATCATTACCTTAGGTCAAAATGCCTTGAAAATGGAAGGCAAGGTTCCTGAGCATATAGAAGTTGTTAGACCGTTAAGACATGGGGTAATTTCAGATTTTGAAGTTACTGAAAAAATGTTAAAAACAATTTTCGAAAAAGTACATAGAGATGTTTTTGCTTTAGTTTCAAGGCCAACAGTAATAACGGCGGTACCCTTAGAGGTAACCGAGGTAGAACAAAAGTCTTTGGAGGATGTTATTTTACAGGCAGGAGCAAAACAAGTTCACTTAGTGCAAAGATCAATGGCTGCGGCAATTGGAGCCCGACTGCCAGTTCAAGAATCAATCGGTAGTATGGTTGTAGAAATTGGGGGAGGATTAACAGAGATAGCCGTAATATCTTTAAACGGCATTGTGGAGTGGAAATCTTTAAAGATTGGGAGTGAGTCTTTTGATGAAAGAATCATTAATTTTGTAAGAGAAGAGTTCGGCGTATTGTTAGGACATCAAACAGCAACTAGGCTTAAGACTCAAATAGGATCTGCTTTTAAGTCTGACAAAAATAAGGAAATGTCAGTTAAGGGTAGAGATTTAAGAAGTGGTTTGCCTAAAGAAATTATTGTTACAGAGTCTCAAATACGCGAAGCAATAATGCCTTTATTAAAAACTATAATTGAGTCTATCCATGATACTATTGAGGCTAGTCCGCCTGAATTAGTTTCAGATATTTATGAAAGAGGAATTATGTTTTCTGGTGGTGGTTCTAGGCTAGACGGCCTTGAAAAGTTGGCTAAGGAAAAAATAGAAGTTCCTGTTTATATAACAAATGAGCCTAGTACTTCTGTGATTCGAGGGATCGGTCTTATTTTAGAGGATTTTCAAAACTTGAAACCAGTTTTGATTCCTTCTGCTCGTGAATAAAAATATAAATAAAATTTAATTTTTCAAATAAAAAAACTTCGAATATTTAAAGTTCGGAGTTTTTATTTATTTAGTATGAATTTTTTATTCTTCTTCTAATTTTAAGGAAACTAATTTTGAAGCTCCCGTTTTAGTCATTGTCGCACCATATAATATGTCAGCAATTTGGATAGTTTGCTGATTGTGGGTTATGACAATAAACTGAGTGTGTTTTCTTAGCTTTTTTAGTATATTGGCAAAGCGAGTAGAGTTTTTTTGGTCTAAAGCAGCGTCAGCCTCGTCTAATATAATAAAAGGAGGCTTATTAATTGAAATAATAGCACAAATTAAAGCTAGGGCAGTCAGGGCCTTTTCTCCACCGGAAAGCATTTCAATATTTTTTATTTTTTTGTCAGGCGGGCAAGCAAAAATTTCAATACCTTTTATAAGGGAGCTATTATTTGTTTCATCTGTATTATCTTTTTCTTGAAAGGAAAGTTTAGCTTTGCCACCAGCAAATATTGTTTGAAAGTAATAATTAAATTCTTTTTCGATTTGAAAAAAATTTGTTTTAAAGGTGTGTTCTATTTTTTGGTTTAACTCCTTAACTATCTTTAAAAGTGATCTTATTGTTTTAGATAAGTCTTGGGTTTGATTGTTTAAAAAATCATATCTTTCTTTGACTTTAGGATATTCTTGCTCTACAGAAGGGTCAATGCCCCCTATGATATTTAACTTATTTTTAAGTTTAGATATTTGGTCATAGTTTACACTTTCATTATTTATATTTCTTTTTAAAAGTTCGTTAATGGGGATATCTATTTCGTTTTTAATTTCTGCTTCCAGGTCTTCTTTTTTTGTTGCTAGGCGAGTGATTTTTATATCTATTTGATTTAATTTATTATTAACCTCATTAAGATTATACTGTTCTTCTTGAGTTATTTGTTGCCATTTAAGTAATTTTTCTCTTTTTTCTTGCTCTTTATTATTAAAATTGGAAATATTATTTTTAACTTTTTTTAATTTTTCACTAACTAGCTTAATTTTATTATTAATATCTTTTAATTTATTTTTTAATTCGTTAATTATTTCTTTCTCCTTAGAAAAATCTTTTTTTATTTCTTTTTTAACTGAGGTTTTTGTAAAAAAGTCAAATAAAGAATTTATTTTATTTAGAACTTTTTGGGAAAAAACTTTTATTTTTTTTAAGTCATCTAAATCATTAATTTCATTAATAAACTTTATCTGGTTTTCTTGTAAATTTTTTAATTCATTAATGTTTTTAAATATTTTATTAGAATTAGTAATTTGAACATTGTCGTGTTGGGGCCTTTTTTCTTGTTGTTCTATTTCTTTTTGAAGTTGGCTTTCAAGTATTTGAATTTTTGCTTTTACTTCAGAGCGTTTGGAGATTAATTCGTTGTTTTTATCTAAAACTTCTTGTTGTTTTTCTTGTAGATTATTATATTCATTTTCTTTTTC
>DATFJC010000043.1:0-9627 GCA_035269445.1 Patescibacteria group bacterium | reverse complement strand
TATCTTTTCTTTAAATTCTTCTTTGTAAAGACTTAAGTTTTTTAGAGCTGAAATGGCTCTAAGAGCCCAATTAGCATTTCCACCATTACCATTTTTGCCTGATTTAAAGTCATTTTCTAGATCTTCAATAGCTGCATTTTTAAAACCTTCATCATCTTTAAATTCTTTTATCTTTTCTTTAATTTCTTTTTTGTAAAGGCTTAAGTTTTTAAGGGCTGAAATGGTTCTAAGGGCCCAGACGGCATTACAGCCACCTCCATTTTTGCCTGATTTATTGTCATTTTCTAGAAGATTAATAGCGGCTTTTTTAAAATATTCATCATCTTTAATTTCATCAAGTTTTTCTTCAAACAAATCTCTCCAATACTTAGCCTCTAGTTCTTCTTCTAAAAAATCTTGGCTTTCTTCTTTTTTATCTATTTTAAGCTCGTTTACAAGAGAAACACTCTTTTTCTCGTGTTTTTCAGCTTCCTTTCTTGCTTTATTTAAATTAAATTTTTCTTGATTCATAAATTAATAAGTTTAGAATAATAGCATCTTTAGTGAAAATGAAATTGCTAAATACTATATTTTATCTACCAAGTAAAATTTCTTTTATTGGCTTAACTAGAGTTTGAGAGGAAATTTCACCGGTTTTAGAAATATCTTTATCTGGAATAGACCTAGCAATAACCCTATCTTTATGTTTATCAGATTTATAAGTTTCTAAAACATCTTTTGTATCATCTCCCATACCCAAAGCTACTAATAAAGAAGCTTTATTTTTCATATTTTCATTAATAACCTTTTCTACTTTATTATATTCACCTTGACCATCAGTTAAAACTAATACAATTTGTAAAGTTTTTTGTTTATTTCTGCTTCCCTCTTTATTTAAATATTTTAAAAGCTCTTTTACGGCACTAGAGTCAGCTGTAAAACCTCCCTCTAAATCCTTTGTTTTAGTATATATTTGAGCTATATCTCTGTCTGTTAATTCGCTTTTTAAATCGCTCCATAAAACAGGTTGATTAGAAAATGTCATAAGGCCCATGCGTAAGCCTTCTCTGTCTTTTCTTGAGGTTGATGTCTTTTTTTCAATCTTATTTTCTGCTCTTCTAATTGCTTCTGCCCAGATTAAAACAGAATCAGCTGCTGCTTGAATTGGATCACCACTCATAGAGCTAGAGTGATCTACCAAAAACATTAGATCCACATTCATTGGCTTTTCAGCCAACTTAGGCAACTCAAAACTATCTGGTTCATAACCGCTAGTTACCGCTCTTACAAAACTACCTAATTTACCCGAAGTCAATCTTCCATGTGGCAATCTTTTTTTAACTTGCATCTCTCTATTGGCAATTATTATATCAGACAATTTATCGGTTAAAATTTTAATTTGTCTATATAATCTTTCTTTTGCCTTCTCGTAATCCCTGTATTCCTCTAGGCTAAGATCTAAAAGCTCTGCCTTTTCCATCTCACGACTTTCATGCCTTTGAGCCCTTCTTTGATTGGCGCTCATTCTTCTTTGCAGTCTGGCCTCTCTTTCATCCATCTCCCCATCCCCTTCTTCTTCGCTCTGCTCCTGAGATTCTCCCTTCTCGTCCTTTTCATCTTTATCCCCAGCTTCCCCTTCATCATTCATAGAGGGAATAGAATCTCTTGCTTGATCTTGAATTTCTTCAGAAAGTTCTTGTTCTTCCTCGGTTAAACTTTCCGTACCAACGCTTTCTTGCCCCATTTGATCTAACAATTCATCCAGAATCTCTCTTTGTCCCTGCTGTGGTAAGTCACCAAACTCTCTACCTCCCCCACTTCCACCTGATTGCATTTCGCCTGGTTGCTCCTGACCTTGGCCTTGCTCTGACCCAGGTTGTTGTTGACCTTGGTTGCCACTCTCTCCTTGTTGTCCTTCCTCGCCCTGATCTTGAGAGTCTCCTTGACTTCCACCTTGCCCTTCTTGAGAATCTTTTAAACCCTTTATTAAAATATCACTTAAAATATCATTTGCATCCTGCTTGGTTAAACTTTTTTTATCCATACCCCCCCCATCAAAAGTCTCTTTATCATTAATTTTGTTTTTACTTTTAATATCATATCTTGGGGCAACCTCTTCAACCTTATTTTCAAAATCAATATCAAAAAGCTTTAAAAATTCTGCCCTGATCTGATTATATGATTCTTTAATCTTATTTTTTTGTATCCACTTTATAACCTCTCTTGGCGTAAAAGCCTCATCTAGACCTCTAGCCGTTAAAAGGTTTTTAAAGGCGCCCTGTTCTTTTATTCTATTCAACGACTCAGCCACTCTTGGATCAACCCAACCCTGTTTTTGCCAAAGGGCCAGCTCTTCGCCCTGCCATTCTTCCCAGTCTGGTCTCATTGCAGCAAGAAGAATTGCAGATTTAAATTGACTAGAAAGTAATTTTGACTTCTTTAAGGTAACCTCGCCACCTTTTTCTAATTGATTTTCGATATTTAATATAAACTCATTAATTTGTTGTTCTGTAATATAATCCTTAACATCCTCGGGCATATTGTTTAATAAGTATCTTCTTAATTGATTATGATCTTTAAATCTAGCCTTGAACTGTTTTTTGTTAAGTCTTAATTTTTGAAAACCAATTGTTTCAGGGGCTTCATCTGGAAATAAGTCTTTATTTAAAGAATCTAGTCCTCTTTTTACCTTTTTGGTAAATTTAGAATCTGATAATTGTTTTTCATAAGATTCAAGCCATATGTCTAATATAATATTGTGTAAATCTTTTAAAAATAAAATATTACCTATATAAGGACCAACATTGATGTTTTGCCCAAGTAATAATTCACCTCTTTGTCTTAATTGTTTTTCAATATTTTTTCTATTCCTTAAAGGAGCACTTTTTATTTCAAACTGACTAAAAAGCTTATTTTGAGTATCTTTTTCAAAAATAAAGTTTTCTAAAACTTTTACAACACCCAAATGATGGCCTGCTTCATGAACCACCCCGCCATCAATAATTTCTAGCTTTTCTTCTTTTTCTTGTTCAGAGATATCATCAGGAATGCTAATAGCATTTACAGGGTAAAAAAGCTCTTTTTTCCCCAAGTCTGTTTGAGTGCACCAATTAGAATTTGGGGATGGCTTTAATTCCAGGTTTTCGCCAAAATAATATTTTAACTTTTGTGAAGGCCACCTTTTGTTTAAATCAACATTCTCTCCTTGTTTTTCTTTTTTCATCAGTTCTTCATATCGTCTTCTAACCTCATTTTTAAAAGATAGATCAAGAGAATCTTCTTCTATATTTTGCTCACTTAAATTTTCTGATTTTAAACTTTTTTCGATATTTTCCATAAATATTTAAATTACTTTATTCATATTAATAAGTTTTATTTTAAGAGGATAAAGGGGAAGATCGAATCTACCTCTACTTGAAATTTTTCTTGATTCATAAATTTTATCTTATTTCTGGCCTTTTGGGAATATCCCCACCCTCTTTATTATCCCTTGCCATTTTTGCCCTTTTCTCTTGAGCTAGATCTTGCCAAAACTCAGAGATGTTTTTTAAAGAGGATATGGTATAAAGAGCCCATTTAGCATTTAATTCAATGCTTTCTTCTAATCTTTTAATAACTGCTTTTTTAAATTCTTTGTCATTCTTAATGTCATTAAGTTTTTCCTGAAATTCTTTTTCATAAATTCCCAAATCTTTCATTGATGAAATAATATAAAGAGCCCATTTAGCATTTGCAGCATTACCCTTTTTGCCTAATTTGATATCACTTTCTAACTCTTTCATAACTTCTTTTTTAAAGTCTTCATCATTTTTAACCTTATTTAATTTTTCCTGAAATTCTTTTTCATAAATTACCAAATCTTTTATCGATAAAATAGCATGAAGGGCACAGTCAGCATATCCACCATTACTATTTTTGCCTTCTTTAATGTCCCACTCTAAATCTTTAATAACTGCTCTTTTAAAATCCTCATTATTTTTAACCTCATTTAATTTTTCTTTAAATTCTTTTTTGTAAATCCCCAAACCTTTAATTGACAGAACAGTTTGAAGCGCCAAACTAGCATTATATCCATCACCATTTTTACCCAGCTCTATATTATTTTCTAGGTCTTTAATAACTATTCTTTTAAAATCTTCATCATTCTTAATCTCATTAAGTTTTTCTTTATACACATTACTCCAAAAACGAGCCTCCAATTCTTCGGGAAGCAGGTCTTCTTGTTTTTCCGTCTTATCTATTTTTAGCTCACCTATAAAAGAGGTGGATTTTCCCTCATGTTTTTTAGCCTCCCTTTTTGCTTTATTTAAATTAAATTTTTCTTGATTCATAAATTTTATCTTATTTCTGGTCTTTTAGGTATATCCCCACCTTCTTTATTATCCCTTGCCATATTTGCCATTTTCTCTTGAGCTAGATCTTGCCAAAACTCAGAGATGTTTTTTAAAACTGAAATGGTCTTAAGAGCCCAGGTGGCATTATTGCCATTTCCATTTTTAACTTCTTTAATTCTACCTTCTAGATAATTAATCGCGATTTTTTTAAAATCTTTATCATCTTTAATTTCTTTTAGCTTTTCTTTAATTTCTTTCTTGTAGATGCCTAAATCCTTAAAAGCTAAAATGGTCCAAAGGGCCCAGGCGGCATTACTGTCATCTCCATTTTTGCCTGTGTTAATGTGATCTTCTAGATAATTAATAGTGGCTTTTTTAAAATCTTTATCATCTTTAATTTCTTTTAGTTTTTCTTTAATTTCTTTTTTGTAAAAGCTTAAGTTTTTAAGGGCTGAAACGGTTCTAAGAACGCAGTTGGCATTACTGCCATTTCCATTTTTGCCTAGGTTAATGCGATTTTCCAGATCATTAATAGTGGCTTTTTTAAAATTATCATCATCTTTAATTTCTTTTATCTTTTCTTTAATTTCTTTTTTGTAAAGGCTTAAGTCTTTAAGGGCTGAAATGGAATAAAGAGCCCAGGCGGCATCCCAGCCATCTCCATTTTTGCCTTTTTTAATGTCATTTTCTAGATAATCAATAGCGCCTTTTTTAAAACCTTCATCATCTTTAATTTTATCAAGTTTTTCTTCAAACAAATCTCTCCAATACTTAGCCTCTAGTTCTTCTTCTAAAAAATCTTCATTTTCTTCTTTTTTATTAATTTTAAGCTCGCTTACAAGAGAAACTCTCTTTTTCTCATGTTTTTTAGCCTCCCTTTTTGCTTTATTTAAATTAAATTTTTCTTGATTCATAAATTTTATCTTATTTCTGGTCTTTTAGGTATATCCCCACCTTCTTTATTATCCCTTGCCATTTTTGCCCTTTTCTCTTGAGCTAGATCTTGCCAAAACTCAGAGATGTTTTTTAAGGCTGAAATGATATAAAGAGCCTGGTTAGCATTATCGCCACCTCCATTTTTGCCTTTTTTAATGTCATTTTCCAGATCATTAATAGCAGTTTTTTTAAAATCTTCATCAACTTTAATTTTATTTAGCTTTTCTTTAAATTCTTCTTTGTAAAGACTTAAGTTTTTAAGAGCTGAAATGGTCTGAAAAGCCAAGGTGGCATTATATCCATCACCATTTTTGCCTTCTTTAATATCGTTTTCTAGATCTTTAATAGCGGCTTTTTTAAAATTATCATCATTTTTAATTTCATTTAACTTTTCTTTAAATTCCCTCTCGTAAAGACTTAGGTTTTTTAGAGCTGAAATGACCCAAAGAGCGCAACTGGCATTTTTGCCACCTCCATTTTTGCCTTTTTTAATGCGATATTCTAGATAATTAATATCGGCATTTTTAAAATCTTCACCAACTTTAATTTTATTTAGCCTTTCTTTAAATTCTTCTTTGTAAAGACTTAAGTTTTTAAGAGCTGAAATAGTCAAAAGAACCCAGTTGGTATTATATCCATCTCCATTTTTACCTTTTTTAATGTCATATTCTAGATCATCAATAGCGGCATTTTTAAAATTATCATCATCTTTAATTTTATCAAGCTTTTCTTTATACAAATCTCTCCAATACTTAGCTTCTAGTTCTTCTTCTAAAAAATCTTGGCTTTCTTCTTTTTTATTAATTTTAAGCTCGCTTACAAGAAAAACTCTCTTTTTCTCGTGCTTTTTAGCCTCCCTTTTTGCTTTATTTAAATTAAATTTTTCTTGATTCATATAATTTATTTTAAATAATATATATTATGCCGAGTCAATTAAAAATTTATCAACTCGGCATATAATATAATCTTTTATGAAGTTTTTAGCTTTATCTGACTTCCGGACGTACAGAATTTTTATTAAAAGTATGAGATAATTTTTCTTGAGCAATTTCTGGGCTAAAGAATTCAACTGTTTGAGTTCTATTTTCCTTGGCTTTTTTAATCGCCCTACTCCAATCTGGATCTTTTTTTAATTCTTCAATCAACTCTTTATCATAGCCTTGCAAATAATCCTCTATTTTAACCATTTGCTCCCTTCGAGCCGTCTTAGACATTGCTCCATCAATATTAACATCACGTAGATCAGCTACCGCCTTTCTTATAAATTTATAAGAAACAGAATTTGGATCTTGACTATGAAATAAACCATCTTTATACATGTCTTCAACTATGCCAGAATCAAGTAAATGTTTCCATGATTCTTCTTTTTCTCTAAAACGATCAAGATAAAAATTAACAAAAGCATCTTCAACTGTTTTACCGGTCACTTCCCTTGACTCTCTATCCACTAGATGCCTACAGAAAAAGTCAAGATTACGCAAGCTCATTGAAGGCACTTCTTCAGGATATTCATGCGCTAATTCTCTTAAGCGGGGGATAATACTATTAATGAGATAAGCTATTTTTTCTGCTTGCCCTATTTCTAAATTAACTTCTAAATTTTCATCCGGAGTAACGGATAAAAGCTTTGAAGTAACGTCATTATTTAATAAGAAATTACCAAAATTATCACTTAATTTTGCTTGGGTAATCATAAGCTCTTCCTTGGAATCAGGATACTCTATTTCTATTGACCTTGGTAAACGAGAGGCGATGGGAGCAGATAACTCTGCCGTATCATAAGAATATTTTTCATCTATATTAGCCGTCATATAGATATTAGATCTCATGGTATAGGTTTTATTTTCTGCAGTAAAATACCATTCATTTCCTACTGGGGTTTGTAAAAGTTGTCTTATAGCATCAGGAGGACTTTTAAAATTATTAAATTCATTAATTATAATATCTCTTCCTTCTTTTACCGCCTTAGATATTGCCCCATAACGCCAGCCATTTCCAAACATAATATGAGAAAGCTCCTCTGCTTCCCACTTATGCATAGCTTGTTGAATAATATTGTTTATATCTTCCTTGTCTATATTCTGTTTTTCAGCCTCTTCTTTCATTTCATCAATTGTCAAATCTATCTGCTTTGTAATCTCTTTGTTTTTTTTCGGCACTTCTTCGTCCATCCCAGATCTTTGTTCCTCTCTAAAGTCAGAACCTTCTTTCATCTTTTCTAAATCAGATCCTATTGAAAAATGAATTATGTCTTCTAGGTGATGATTAAATCTTTCTAATTGATGTTTTAATAAATTTTTAGTCTCTTCATCTTTTTCATTTTCAATTTCTAAAAGCAACCTTTCTCTTTCTTTTGTTAAACTATGTAAATGCTTCACAGTCGAAGCTTTATCAGAAAGATCTACCTTTTCTCCACCCAAAAGAACATATTCAGAAGTTTCTTGAGACATATCAATAATCACAGGAGATGGTTTGCTATTATGATCTGGATTGGTAGCTAAATAATGTTCAAGACCCAAACTTTTACCTGTACCAGGGGGGCCAACCAAAACAGCCGCTACTGGAGTTTCTTTATGTATATTTTCGCTCTCTGAAATATTATTCATTAATTTAATCACCCGAGGGGTTTCTAATACTTGATCTCCTACTTGATCTTGGGCAACCATATTATCTAAAAAATCTCTATAACAACACCTTCTTACCATATCTTCCTCTGACCATATTTTATCCAAATCCCTGGCTATCTTATTTAAGGTATCTCGCAGATGATCTTTTGAAATAAAATCTTCTTTTTTATCACCTTTTATTTCTTTGGCTTTCCTAAACAAAAAGTCTTCCATATTCTTAGCCAATTCTTCATCACCTATATCTACAGAGTGATTTTTTACATATTCTTTAAAATTTTCATCTTGTGATAAATCTTCTGAATCTTCATAAAAATCGTTCGACACGTCTCTAACAGCATCTCTGGCATTAGACCAAAACAAAGACTCCTTTTTTATATTTTCCCTTTTTTCAGAGATATTTCTTGATTCTTCTGAGCTTGACACTAAGCGCTTTAACTTATCTAAATTGATTAAATTTTTAATTTTATCAGTATAAATCCTGTTAACCTCCGAAGTTGAGCCAACCGGTTTTATTAAAATACTATTTAACTTTTTTTCTAATCTTTGTAGGGGTTTAAATTCATGATAATACTGTTTTTCTTTTTTAACTATAAAGCGATGAGAAAATTCTAATACACCTCCAGCCTCTTCTATCATATCATCAACATCTTTTTTGGCTACCAAGTAAAGACCCGTTAATTCAGCTAATTTTTCCTTTTTAATACCTTCGTTTTCTTTTACTCTTTCAATCACGCCCTTTAATCTTGCCGCTCTTTTAACTTTCATGCGAAAATTGCTTATCAGATTTTCCTTAGTACCAAAATTCTCTAGCCAATTATATTCTCTAATTCTTTTTATTTGCTCTTCACTAAAATGCTCTTGCAGGTTTTCTGGTCTACCCTTTTCAATATAACTCTGATAATCTATTTTTGCTTCTCGGGTATATCTTTTTAAGGCATCATATCGAGTTTCCCCCTCTCCTTTCTCTATTTTTCCACTATAGTGAGCTCCAGAAAGAATTTTTTCTTTTTTTAAAAATTTTTCTAACATAAGAGATAAATTATTTTTTTTTAATTATTATTTATAATATAGCACTTTTAACCCTAAAGTCAAGTTTAAATCTTTTAATATTGGCTATAATAAAGCTTAATATCAAAACTTTTTAATTATAAATTTTATCTTATTTCTGGCCTTTTAGGTATATCCTCACTCTCTTTATTATCCCTTGCCATATTTGCCATTTTCTCTTGAGCTAGATCTTGCCAAAACTCAGAGATGTTTTTTAAAGCTGAAATAGTCTTAAGGGCCCAGTTGGCATTATTGCCATCTTCATTTATGCCTGACTTGATATTACTTTCTAGATCATTAATGGCGGCTTTTTTAAAATTATCATTATCTTTAATTTCTTTTATCTTTTCTTTAATTTCTTTTTTGTAAAGGCTTAAGTTTTTAAGGGCTGAAATGATTCTAAGAGCCCCGTTGGCATTATTACCATAACCATTTTTGCCTTTTTTAATGTAATTTTCTAGATTATCAATAGCGGCTTTTTTAAAATATTCATCATCTTTAATTTTATCAAGCTTTTCTTTAAATTCTTCTTTGTAAAGACTTAAATTTTTAAGAGCTGAAATGATTCTAAGAGCCCAGGCGGCATCAAAACCATCTCCATTTTTGCCTTCTTTAATGTAAACTTCTATTTTATTAATAGCGGCTTTTTTAAAATCTTCGTCATCTTTAATTTTATCAAGCTTTTCTTTAAATTCTTCTTTGTA
>DATFJC010000042.1:0-7392 GCA_035269445.1 Patescibacteria group bacterium | reverse complement strand
GCAATATTTGTATCCGGACAAACATTGTCTCCTTTTGGATTCCAACCACTCGGCGGCATTATTTCAAATAATAATGGATTGCTATCTACCCAAATCCGATCACAAACCTCTTGCCAGCCTCCACCTATACAATTACCAAAAAATTCAAACCCTGTACATACTAAGCTACAATTACCAGTAGTTTTTTTTCTAACTTTTACATCACCAGTTTCAGTTTCCCCAGGTACAACAATATCATTGATGGTAGTATCAGATTCCCAAACTAAGTTATCACCTTCAACTTGAGCATCTGGGTAAGGCGAAAAATGAAGCTCTTTGTCAAAATCACTAGTTGGATTTATATCAAAATTTTTACCTTTAATGATAATAGAAGAAAAGCCAGGCAATTGTTTGTTAGGCGCAATTTTACAAAGAGAGGCGCCCAAAGGATCTTTATTAACCTCCCAATCAAATTGATTACTCTCTACATTGGCCGAGGTTAAAACCTGAATTTTGCTTTCATATTTTAACTCATTGTCTGCTGGTAAAGGTAGATTAGATGGAGCCTCAATAATTATTTCATTATCTTGCCAAGTATCTCCACAATAATCTGGCAAATCTTGGCCAATATAAGTATCGCCGTTATCATCTATAAATTGAACTTGGCCTTTTGTATTTAAAAAGTTTTCCCCCCTTATAGTAACCCAAGTATTTTTTCTACCACTTTCTGGAGTAACTGACTCAATAACAGGATTTTTATAAAAAGGTACTGGATTAGAAGCCTTTAAGGGATTACCTGTTTCAATGGGGGATGGGACATAAACTACCACATCAGATATTGTGCTTTCTACTTCCGGAACTTGAGCTTTTATAACTGTATTAGACCATTCATCAGAGGCAAAATCACTTAACTCGACCTCTCCTAATCCCCCATGATCAAAAACCACATAAGAACTTACTTGATTGTCACCAAAATTTATTCCCTGAATATCAAAATTATCCTCTTTTTCTCCGTGATTAGGATCAAGCTCACAAATAGCTGGATGAAAAGTATTGTCAACTGTAAAATCTTTACTATTGCTTTCCCCCCAACCAGGATCAACTATTTTAATAGAATAGGTACCATTATTAAGACTTTCAGGCACAATGGCAATAATATGATTTTTTGACCAATTATCACAACCAATTTCTGCTACTTGGTCACCAAACTTAACAATCCGCCCATTTTGACGCTGCCCAAAATCGCTTCCTGTTATTGTTACATAAGTAGGAATGTCTGGATTATTGGTACCATTAGTTGGGGTAATACTTTCAATATTAGGTAAAGGATGATCAGTAATTTTAAAAGGAATAGCATTACTTGCTCCTAAGCTATTTTCAATTTTTAAACCACCAGTCTCGGCCCCTTGGGGCACTAAAGAATTATTAATAAAACTATCAAGCCAATTATCAAAACTAGCCTCTTTATTGTCATAAAAGATAACCTTACTATTTTCATCCTCCTGGCCAAACCTTATGCCCCTTAAATCTACTTTAGTTTGCTCGGGAAAACCCACACAAGGATCTGCTTTAAAAAGACAAGGACCATTAGCTGGCTCATCAGTATTTAAATAAAATTCCACTTGGTTACTTTTTGCCATTGTCCCTGACTCAATATACTCTATTGTTGCATCAATATCTATGTTATCCCCTTCTTCAAAAGATTGAGAAATAACACTAGTAATATAGTTATCATCAAATCCATTAATAGTACCAGACGTCTCACTATTATTTTTATAAAAAGTAATATTATTTGGTGTGGCTTCGTTATAAATGGTACCAGTAAAACAAGTTCCAGAAAGAGTAATACACTCCCCTGGCCCACCTTGACTAGGGTCAACTTTATAAATCCAAGGCGAACATTCACAATCTTCAAGCGTAGTAGTGGAAAAATTCCAACCCTTAGAAAGCAAGTCTCCAACCTGATTAATAACTAAGCTTGTTACAATATCTATGCCATAATTAGTATTTTCTGTTAAATTATTTTCTGGATTAAAAGAAAAAACCCGGAAACCACCTGGTTCCGAATCTAAAACACTAAAAACACCCTTTGTTTCTCCTTCTATTTCAATTGTTTTTTCATAAGGCTCTCCTAAACTATAGGGATATATACTAAAAGTATATGGATCACTATCTTCTGGGTTTATTGTCATTTCTACTTCATGAAGCCTCATAGAAGTATTAAAAGCAACAGCTATATTTGCGTCTGGGCAAACATTTTCTCCAACTGGATTCCAAGAATTTATACCCGGAGAATTATCATTTACTTGAAATTTCCACTCCCAAAACCCATCCATCTCATTCATACAAAGATCCTCAACACCCTCTACGTGAATCCTATACCAAGCAAAGGGCTCTAAAGTAATATCATCTTTTAATGAAAGAATGAAACTGTTACCAGAAATATTGACTTGCCAATCTGTATTATCAATTAATTCCAAAACAGTGCCATCATCATTATTAATCTTTTCTACATAAATATTATCAGCTACTGGAGCACTGGTTGTAGAATTGCCACTTATTACAGTTGTAGCTAAAATTCCCTCAGAAAACTCTACTTCTATATTAGGCTTTGTGGAAACAGTTCTATCAGGATAATCTTCTAAATCCTGATCAGATATTGGATAAGTTGAAACAATTTCTGGAGCAATATCGTCAAGCTTATCCCCTACCTTAAAAGACCATTGAAAATTATTAGCTGTTTCAGAGCATCCTCCAACTGCCAAGCATTCTTGCAAAACATTACTTTGCCTATCTAAAATAGCTTTTGGCAAATAAGTAGTAAAAGCGGTATTAGCCTCAAATAATTCAGGGTGAGTAAAAACAATTACTCCACCTCTAGTTTGCCATCCACCACTAACTATGGAATTATTATTTAAATTTTCTATTTTCAACTCCTCGCTATCTGATAAATTATCAATTTGATCTGAATCTACTAAGCGATTAAATATGGGCTGAACAGCTGAACAACGATATACATCCTCAGAATAATTTGTACCATCTTCGCCATAAGTAGTTTGTATTTCAGTTACTGAAAAAGAATCAGAGCCTGGGCCTGGGCCTGGCTCATCACAATCCTCAGGACAATTTATATAATTTTCCCCTGATTCACAAATTCCATTACCACAATAACCTTCACCACCATCCCCGCCAGATAATTGGCCTAATATAAAAGTGATAATAGCATAAGAGAAAATTACAATTAAAAGACCTATTAAACCATTTTTTAAAAGCTTTTTAGCATTTTTAACCTTTTCTTCACTCCCCCCTGCAGTCATCCATTTAAAGCCAGCAACAATCATTATAATAAGGGCTATAATACCTAAAAATCCTATAGCAATTCTAATTAAACTGGCTATTAATCCTATAAGACCAGTTTCAGTATCATATCCTATTATACCTCCAATTCCCTCTAAATTAGTAGCCGCATTTACCTGTCCGTAAACAGGACTTGCTACTATAAAAAACAAACCTACTAATAAAATAGATATAATAAGGCCCTTTTTCATAAAAAATTATTAAAAATTATTCTTTTAAAATTTTATCTACAATTTTTTTTACCCTTGTACCATCTGCTTTTCCCTTAACCTCCTTCATTACCTTTCCCATTACCTGACCAAAAACTCTAGGGGTTTTTTCACCAATTTCCTTTATAGTACTCATTACAATATCTTTAATCTTTTCATCGCTTAATTCCTCGGGTAAATATTTACTTAAAAAATTTAATTCTTTTTCTTCTTTTTCTGCTAAATCATCTCTATTACCTTTTTTAAATATTTCTATAGATTCTTTATGTTTTTTAGCTTGTTTTTTAAGTAATTTAAACAAATCAGCCTCCTTTAATTCTTCCCCTTTGGAACGAAGCTCAATTTTCTTATTTTGAATTTGACTCTTTAGGTTACGCAAAACACGCTTTTCAATATCTTTGGCATTTTTAGTAGCCTTTTGAAAATCTTGTTCTATTTTTTTTAATAATTCCATAAATAAAAAATTATATATTTCTTATTTTGAAGTTTTTTTCTTATAATAATTGTCTTCTCTTTTTTTCTTACCCCTTAATGTTTCCCTTCTTTGCATTCTTTTACTGGGTTTAGATTCATAATATTGGGCATTTTTATACCTTTTTGTAATACCACTTTTACGCAATTCTTTAGAATAGCGTCTTAAAAAAGTATTAAATGCTTCTCTTGGTTTTCTGTTAACTTGAATTGACATAGTTACCTTTTAATTATAACATTTTTTAATATTTTTCAAAACCTTTTTTTATACACAGCTTAGCTATTTTAACCTATTTATAATACGCTTAATATCGCCCTTAGAATAGGTTTTAATAGTAATTTTATTTTTATTTTTATAAGTAGTTATTTTTACTTTAGCATCCAAAATATTAGACAATTCCCTTTCTTCTTGATAAAATTTTCCTTTTATCTCTTTTTTATTCTTAAATTGCTTTTTTAAATTATTTTTGGTTTCTCTAACAGTCCAACCACTGCCTAATATTCTTTTTAAGGCTATTATTTGTTTTTGGGGTTCATTTATTGACAAAAGTAGCCTAGCATGCCCTTCATTAATCTTCCCCTTTTCTATAGCTTTTTTAATTTCTTCTGGTAGCTTTAAAAGTCTTAGGGTATTAGCTATGGCAGACCTAGATTGTCCTAATTTTTTACTAATTTCCTCTTGAGTTAAACCAAAGCCTTTTATAAAGTGATTATAAGCTCGAGCCCTTTCTATTGGATTTAAATCTTCTCTTTGAATATTTTCTATTAAAGATAATTCCAGATCTTGACTCTTGTCTACAACCCTTACAACAGCAGGGACCGTATCTTTTTTAAGGCTTTTACAAGCCCTAAAGCGCCTTTCTCCAGCAATAATTTGAAATTTATTTTTTTCTTTTTTTTGAACAATTAAAGGCTGAATAACGCCATGTTTTTTAATAGATTCTTCCAACTCTTGTATTTTAGCCTCAGAAAAACTTTTACGAGGCTGGTCAGGATTAGGCTCAATTTCTTTTAAAGGAATATGCAAAATTCTTGTACTTGTATAAGTATTTTCACTTAAATTATTTTTATCAGATTGTGAAATAAGAGAATTAAGACCTCTTCCTAACGACATAATATAAAGATAATTTGGTTATTTTTTTTATTATAACACATATTCTAAGAAACTAAAAACCATTATCATAATTTTGATAAAAAAGCAATTCTTTAGCCAACCTTTTATAAGATCGCCCGCCCTTGGAATTGGGATCGTACTCTAAAATAGTTTTACCATAACTAGGGGCTTCAGCTAAAGCAACATTTCTGGGAATAACTGTTTTGAAAATTCTATAAGAAAAGTGTTTATACATTTCTTCCCAAACCTCAAAAGACAATTTACTTCTTTTATCAAACATGGTTAATATGGTGCCAAAAATATCTAACTTAGGATGAAGATTTTTTTTAACTAAATCAATAGTTTTTAAAACCTGACTTAAGCCTTCCATTGCTAAATATTCAACTTGAACCGGAATTAAAACCTTATCAGCCCCAACTAAACTGTTAATAGTTAATAGGCCTAAAGACGGCGGAGTGTCCATTATTATAAAATCAAATTTTTTTATATCAGGGGATTCTTCAAGTGCTTGTTTTAATTTTTTCTCTCTTCCCATTTTAGAAGCAAGCTCTATCTCAACCCCAGCCAAATCCTGACTAGCAGGAATAATCCAAAGATTTTCTCTGGTTTGTTTTAAAACATCTTCAAGTTTTTTATCTTGAGTTAAGGCTTCATAAAGAGTTAGGTTATGATTATATTCTCCAAGGCTTGAAGTTGCATTGCCCTGTGAATCCAAATCTATTAAAAGAACTTTTTTATTAAAATAACTAAGATAGGCGGCTAAATTTATAGCTACATTGGTTTTACCAGTACCACCCTTTTGATTACATATTGAAATAATAATAGGTTTTTTCATAAAATTTAAACCTTATTTTTAAGCTGAAGCCAAATAATAACAAAAAAAGCACCAGCAAAATTAGCAATACAATCACTTATAGTATCTAAAAGACCCAACCTTAAAGGCATTATAAAATAATCTTTTAATAAATTATCTAAAAAAAATTCTGAAAGTTCCCATAAAAAGGTTATTAATACTAAGCTAATAAGCGACAAAGCTACTTTATTTTTCTGACATCCAATAATTTTAAAATAATTAAATAAAACCCAAAAAACACTAGCTCCTGCTAAAAAATGGACAATCTCATCATAAAATTGTAACTCATAATACAGTTTCCACCAACCCAAAAAATGCATTAATAAAAAAAATGGTATTGCCAAAATTAAAAACCTTTTTATTTGCTTTTTTCTGATCATAAATTAAAATGAATCTTTATTTTATTAAACCAAAATTTAAACAAAAGGTCAAGAAAAAAACGGCTTATTTTAAAAGCCGTTTTATTTTTTTAAACGGTATAAACCAATTAGTATTAGTTTTATACCTTAGGTATTTATCACCAAACCATTTTAAAAGATTTTGCTCTTCCTTATAAGAACAATATATTATAAATGGTAACCCTAGAAAAACTACAGGTATTAAAAGCCAACTAGACAAAGTCATTTCAAAACCAAAGCCCATAAGCCAACTGCCTAAATAAATAGGATGTCTAACCCAAGAATAAAGCCCCTTGGTAACCAAGAACTTAGGGCAAGAAACATCACGACCTGTTTGCCAATTTTCATGTCCAAGGGTAAATCGTGCCATTACACTTATAAAAATACCCAATATAAATAGGACAATGCCAGCTATACGCCAAGACAAAAGAAATTGCCATCTTAGAGGATCAACAAAAAGTTGATAAATAATTATTCCTACAATGCCAATTTCAATAAAAAGCAAAAAGAAATAATAAATATTTTTCCTACTATTTGAGGGCTCTTTCAAATATAGCAAAACCAGGCGACTATAAAAATAAATACCTAGACCTATTAAAAGAACAATCTTCATTATTCCTCCTTTCTTATTAACAATATGCCATAATAACAATAAATTGTCAAGATTATTATAATTAAATATAAAAATAAGGCCCCATATTTTTGGGGCCTTTTTAGGATTATGACTTATTAGCACTTTTCACAATCCATACTGTAACAATCACGGCAAGTATCAAAACGAGGATCATCCCAGCTATAAACATTTTTTCCATTGTTTCATTACAATGCTGAATAAAATCCTCTCTCTCCTTTAACTTTTCAATCAAGTCCTTTTTCTTGTTGGACTCAATTTTTAAATTTCTGGTTAGATTCTTAATCTTAGCTTGATTTTTATCTAACCTTTCTTCTAATTCTTTCTTTTCTCTACTTAGAGAAAGGAATTTTTTTTTAGCCTCTTGCTTTCCTTCTAAC
>DATFJC010000041.1:0-9678 GCA_035269445.1 Patescibacteria group bacterium | reverse complement strand
CGAGCATGTTTTGTTACAGAATTTATTTTTAATATTTTTTCATCTTCGTGATAATGTTTTTCATATTCATGGGCCAGGTCCAGAGGGTCAATGTTTTTATTTTGGGCCTTTTTAATTATTTTATTATCAATATCAGTAATGTTTTGTAAATAAAATACTTCATAACCCTTAAATCTTAAATATTTTACAATAATATCAAATTGAGTATAAGTTTTTGCATGGCCAATATGCATATAATCATATACAGTTGGACCACAAACAAAAAAATTAACATTTTTATTGTTAATGGGTTGAAATTTTTGTTTTTTTCTTGTGAGGGTACTATAAATTTTTAACATAACTTATTATAACCATTTTTTCTTTTTAAATAAGAATATCATAAGAGTGAATATTAAAACCATTGTGCCTATTATAGCCCAAAAAGAAATAGGGGACTTAGTAAAGGAGGGCATATATTCCAAATTCATAGAAAGAAGGTTGCTTAAAAGGCTTATTGGTAAAATTAAAACAGATATGGTAGTTAATATTTTAATAATATCATTTAATTGAAAAGATATAAGAGAATTATTAGTTCTTTCAATAGCTGTTATTGATTGTCTCATATTTTCTAATTGTTGCCATATTTCACTACTTGTACCTACTAATTCTTCAAAGTATACTTTAACCCTGCTTGTTGAGAAAAATAAAGAACTTTTATTTAGTAGTTTAGTGATCACCCTTTTATGGACTTGCATAATTTTTCTAAAATTAACAATATTGATTTTAGAAATTAATATTTCTTTTACCATTCTTCTTTCATATCCCTTAAAAACATGCTCTTCAATGCTTGAAATATTTAAGCTTAATTTATCCATGATTGGGCCACAGTATTTTAAAAGTCGATTAAGAATTTCATATAAAAGGGTGGCTGGGTTTCCTGTAAAATATTTTTCTCTTTTAGACTTAGATATATTACAGAGATTAAAGAAATTCATAATAGGAGAAAGCTCGTTTCTGTGAACAGTTACTAGATAATCTGAACTTATAAAAAAATCCACCTCAGAAGGTCTTATTTTTCTAGTCTTTTTATTATAGACCGGAAATAAAAGCACCATAAAAATGTAGTTATTGCTGGTATCTAATTTAGGGCGTTGTATGGTTGCTTTGCAATCTTCAAGATGAATATCATTAAAATTAAATTTTTCTTTTAAATATTTTATTTCTCTTTCACCGGGGTTAGAAATATCAATCCAGGTTAAATTTTTTGTCTCAATTTTTTGAACATTTAAAAACATAATAAAAAAGTTATGTTATTATTAAATATATTATAACATAATATCTGCATTAAACAAGAAGTTGTCAACAATTAATAAATAATATATTATAAATAATATATGTTTTTAAATATTAAAAAAGGGGTTGATTTGGCTTCCTTAACAACATTTAAAATTGGCGGTAAAGCAAAATATTTTTTAAAAACAAAAAATGAAAAAGATTTAATTAGGGCATTTAAATGGGCAAAAAAAAGATCAATACCCATTTTTTTGTTAGGCGGTGGTAGCAATATTCTTGTCTCTGATAAGGGATTTTCTGGTTTAGTTATAAAACTTAATTCAAATAAAATAAAAAAGGAGCTTGAATATGATAATAAATTAAGGCTAAGAGTAGGAGCTGGTCTAGCAATGTCTAAGTTATTGGGATATTCTATAAAACATAACCTAAGGGGAATGATCTGGGCTACGGGTATACCTGGGACTATAGGGGGAGGAGTTTATGGTAATGCCGGGGCTCATAATAAATCTATTGGTGATTATGTTTTAAAAGCAAAGATATTTTCAAAAGGGAAGATTAAAACCATTAATTGCAAAAATAAATTTTCCTATAGAAATAGTTTTTTTAAAAAAAATAATTTAATTATAATAGAAGTTTTATTAGAGCTTGAAAAAGGAATTAATGCTAGTGATATTAATAATCTTAAAAAATGGCGTTTAGATAGAGTTAACAATCAAGTAGCTAAAATGACTCCAGGCTGTATTTTTAAAAACGTTCCTTTAAAAGATTTTCCTAAAACAATAAAAAATAAATATCCTGATTTAAAAAATTTTAAAAAAATAGTCCCAACTGGCTGGCTTATTGATAATTGTAAGTTAAAGGGAAAACAAATCGGCAATATAAAAATAAGTGAAAAACATGCCAACTTTATGGTTAATCTAGGGAAGGGAAGATCCAAAGAAGTTTTGGAGTTAATTGGTCTTGTTAAGGCTAGGGTCAAAAAGAAGTTCGGTGTTTCCCTAGAACGGGAAATAATTTACTTAAAAGATAAATAATTTTATGGAATATAGATTACCCTCATTTAAATATTATTTTATAGGAGTTTTAACCTTAGTCATTATTTTTGTTTTATGTTGGATTCCATCTGCCCAAATTAATCTTTTTTTAACACCCGAGCCCTTAATAGTTGATTTTAGGGTAAATATTGATACAAGCGTTGGACAAACCTTTTTACATTTAAGCACTATTCCAGCCCAGGTTTTACCCATTGTAAAGGCAAAGGCAAATCCTAATTTTATAACATTAAATGGTTTAACCTTTGACAATGGTAGTAAGGCAATGATTTTTAAAAAAAATGATTTAGTAGGATTAATTAGTGAAAAAGTTAAAAATATTTTAAGTCAAGGCTTAACAAAAATGGAAGTAAGACAACTTCAGAGTCAAGATTGGAAAATAGGGGTAATTGAAGACGAATTAATGCCTCAAAGGGTTACTTTAAAGGTAACTATTTCAGAAAATACTTATCCTATTATTGACGAAAATAAGTTAGCTAGGGTTTTGGTTTTTTTAAAAAAGCAAAATGCGCTTGATAAAATTTATCAAAATGTTAGTGTGGAAAAAGTAACTATTAAAACCCACCCTTTTTTTTATAAACGTTTACCGATTTTTAAAAGTAGAATATCCTTTGTTATTAAGCCCAGAGAACTGTAATATATATTTTTTATTTGAAAATATCTTTATCACTTGACACATAAACTTAAATCTTTATAATAAATATTACTAATTAGTATTTTATTTTTTTTATGTCTAGCAAAGAAGGAAGAACGGAAAAAAAGGAAAATTTATCTAAAAAGTTTATTAAAGCCGAAGGTACGGTTGAAGAACTTTTGCCTTCAGCTAAGTTTAAGGTAAAGCTTGATAGTGGTAAAACCATTCGAGCTCATCTTTCTGGTAAAATGAGAATGTATAGAATTAAAATTTTACCCGGTGATAGGGTTAAGCTAGAAATAAGTCCCTATGATTTAACCAAGGGGAGAATAGTTTATCGTTTATAACATTAATATATATATGAAAGTAAGATCTTCTGTGAAAAAAATGTGTCCTCATTGTAAAGTAATCCGCCGTGGCAAGCGGTTGTATGTTGTATGCAAAAACCCAAAACATAAGCAAAGACAAGGTTAAAAAATAAAAACATTATTTATGGCAAGAATAGAAGGAGTTAATCTTCCAAGTAAAAAAAGAATAGAAATAGGTTTAACCTATATTTTTGGCATTGGAAGAAGTCGCTCAAATAAAATTTTAGAAAAAGCTAAAATTGATAAAAATAAAAAAGTAGAAGAATTAACTTCTAAGGAAACTGATAAAATTAAAAAAATTGTTGAAGAATATAAAACAGAAGGAGCCCTAAAAAGAGAAGTAGCCGCTAATATCAAAAGATTAAAAGATATTAAGTGTTATCGTGGATCTCGACATAAGAGAAATCTTCCAGCTCGAGGTCAACAAACTCAAACTAATAGTCGTACAGTGCGTGGAAACGCAAGAAGAACTTTAGCTACTGGTAAACGTTCAGGGCCTAAAACACCTTAAATAAATTATGCCTAAAAAGAAAACTCAAAAAAAGAAAAAAAGAAAAGCTAAAAAACAGGTATCAAGAGGTCGCGCTTATATTAAGGCGACTTATAATAATACCGTAGTTACTCTGACAGATGGGTCAGGTGATGTTTTGGGTTGGTCTAGTGCTGGCAAATGTGGTTTTAGGGGGCCTAAACAAGCTACCCCTTATGCTGCTAGCATTATTGTAAAAGATGCTGTTGAAAACATTAAAGAATGTAATATGAAAGACGTAGATGTTTTTGTTAAAGGCGTTGGTATGGGAAAGGAATCTGCCATTAGATCTCTTTATTCAAATGGTTTAAACATTTTATCTATTAAAGATGTTACCCCTGTTCCACACAATGGTTGTAGACCTCCTAAACCAAGAAGAGTTTAAATAAAATTTATGAGCAAAAAATATCCTAAATGTAAAATTTGTAGACGAGCTGGTAAAAAACTCTTTTTAAGAGGAGAACGTTGTTATACCTCAAAGTGTGCCATGAAAAAAAGAAATTTTCCGCCTGGACAACATGGAACTAAAGGTTTTCCTCGCTCTTCTGAATATGGAAGACAATTAAGAGAAAAGCAAGCTTTAAATAAATTTTATCATCTAAGAGAAAAACAATTTAAAAACTATTTTGAAAAAGCTAAGCAAATAGGTGAAAATACAGAAACCTGGTTTTTGAGATTTCTGGAAAAAAGACTTGACAATGTAGTATTTAGGGCTGGTTTTTCAAAAGCTAGATTACAAGCTAGACAATTAGTTTCTCATGGTCATGTTTTAGTGAATGGTCGCAAAATGGATATTTCTTCTTATCAAGTAGAAGTAGGGGACACTATTTCTATAAAAGATAAAAAAGAAATTCAGCAATTAGTAAAAGATAGGTTAGCTGAAAGAAATAAAGACCAAAAACTTCCTAAATGGATTGATGTAGACAAAAAAAAGCTTGAAATTAAAATTTTACAAGAACCATCAGAGGAAGATTTGCCACAAGAGTTTGAAACTAAGATGATTATTGCTTACTACAGTAGATAAAATTATTCAATTTTTAATCAAATAATTCTTTATCTTATATATTTATGGCGAAAGATAATATTTTTTTACCAAAAACAGTAACATATAAATCCAAAGAAGGGAATAAGGGCAGAGTTGTAGTAGAGCCTTGCTACCCTGGTTATGGTATTACCTGGGGTAATGCTTTGCGTAGAGTTCTTTTAACCTCATTGCCTGGGGGAGCAGTAACGGCTGTTAAAATAAGAGGCGCAAGGTATGAGTTTTCTTCTATTGATGGTGTTAAGGAAGATGTTTTAGAAATTATACTAAATTTGAAAAAACTTAGGATTAAAATTTATGGAGAACATAAAGATCCTATTAAGCTTGAGTTAAATGCTAAGGGCAAGAAAAAGGTTAAAGCAGGTGATATTGAAAAATCTTCAGACGTAGAAATTGCCAACCCTGATCTTGTTTTAGCTAATATTACTGACTCTAAAGCAAAGTTAGAAATGGAAATTTTTGTTGAAGAAGGCTATGGCTGGCAATCATCCGATGATAAGCATAAAAGAGATTTAGGAATCGGCGTTATTTTAACTGATTCAGCTTATAGTCCTATTAAAAAAGTAGGTATTGATGTTGAGGATGTTCGTGTTGGTGAAAGAACTGATTATGATCGTTTAACCTTAGATATAACAACTGATGGCACCCTAACACCTAAACAGGCCTTTTTTAGAGCCAGTGATTTGCTTACTCAACAGTTTAGTTTTTTAAATAATTTTTTACAGTCTGATCAAAATAAAAAAGAAACTACTGAAGAAAAGACTAAAAAACCTGTAAAAAAGACTAAAAAACCTGTAAAAAAGACTAAAAAGAAAACTACAAAAAAGAAATCAACAAAAAAGACTAAAAAGAAAGCCAAAACAAAGAAAAAGCCTGCAAAAAAGACTAAAAAGAAGGCTACAAAAAAGACTAAAAAGAAATCTAAAAAGAAATAAATATGCGTCACAGAAAAAAAGGAAAATCTTTAGGTAGAAAAACCGGACCAAGAAAAGCCTTATTAAAAGGACTTTGCCGATCTTTGATATTAAATGGTAAAATTGTTACCACTGAAAGAAAAGCTAAGTCAGTTAAGCCAGTATTTGAAAAACTTCTTACTAAAGCTATTAAATCAGATCTAGTTTCCTTGAGACGCATTAACTCTTTTTTACAAGATATAGAAGTTACTAAAAAGTTGATTGAAGAAATTGCCCCTAAATACAAAGATAGACCAGGGGGATATACTAGAATTATTAAACTAGGGAAAAGAAAAGGCGACGGTGCTAAAAAAGTATTAATAGAATTAGTTTAAAAAAATATGAGTATTCAAAGAGAAACTAAAATTATAGACGCTAAAGATAAAATTGTTGGCCGTTTAGCAACAAGTGTAGCTCAAATTCTTATTGGGAAGCATAAAACAAATTATAAGCCCAATGTTGATGGGGGTGATGTTGTTATTATTAAAAATGCTGATAAAATAAAATTTACTGGTAAAAAATTTACTGATAAAAAGTATTATAGACATAGCAATCAACCAGGAAAATTAAAAACAGAAACCGCAAAGCAGGTTTTTGAAAAAGATCCTACTAGAATTATTCGACTTGCTGTTTCTAAAATGTTGCCTAAAAATAAATTAAGAAAAAAACGCTTAAAAAGATTAAGATTCGAATAATTTAATTTATATAAAAAATGTGTTTTTAAAAAGTCCTTATTAGGGCTTGTTTTTTTATATAATTTATTGTATTATAAAGAAAAATAATATTAATTTTATAATTATGAATATAGTCTTATACGGAAATCCAATTTTAAGACAAAAATGTGATAATATAAATATATCCAAAAAGGGCATTGAAGACCTTTCTAAAAATATGGTTGAACAAATGTATAAGGGTGATGGAGTAGGTTTAGCAGGTCCTCAAGTAGGTCTTAAAAAAAATATATTTGTAGTAGAAAGCGGCAAGGGGCCGCTTAGTCTTGTTAATCCAGAAATAATTTATAGATCTAAAGAAAAAAATAAAAAGAAAGAAGGCTGTTTAAGTTTGCCTGGGGTAGAAGTAAAAGTAAAAAGATCCAAAGAAATTAAAATTAAGGCCTATTTAGTAGAAAGAGGGAAAGAGGTTGAAATTAAAGCAGAAGGTCTTTTAGCTAGAATTATACAGCATGAATTTGATCATTTACAAGGAACTTTAATCATAGATTATTTGCCTTTTTGGAAAAAGAAACAAGCTATTAAAAAATTAGAAAAAAGGGTGCGGGAGTAGTTGAGTGGTTCAACGCAACCTTCCCATGGTTGTAACGCGGGTTCGATTCCCGTCTCCCGCTTATTTGAAATAAACTCAGCTATTAAATTAGATAAGTTATAATAATTATAGTTTTTTTATAAATAAGGAATCGAACCAGAAAGGGGTCGGGAAAACTGTATTGTTTTCCCGTGGAGGAAATATTAAAACCGAGTGGTTTTAAAAACGACGCGTTAGCAGTGATGTTCCATTCCCGTCTCCCGCTTATTTATAAATATTTTAATTTTAAATTTATGTGTGGAATTTTTGGCTATACTGGAAATAAGGCCGCTTCACCAATTTTAGTAGAGGGTTTAAAAAGATTAGAGTATCGAGGGTATGATTCGGTTGGTTTTGCTATTCAAGAAAAAAAAGACATTAAAGTTGTTAAAGATGAGGGAAGGGTTAATAAGGTGGGCGAGCTTTTAAGAGAAAAGAATTATCAAGGTAGAGCTGGTATTGGTCATAGTCGTTGGAGTACTCATGGGGCCCCTTCAAAAATAAATTCGCACCCTCATGGAGATTCAAAGGGAGACATTTTTGTAGTTCATAATGGTATTATAGAAAATGACAAAGCACTAAGAAAGAAATTACAAAAAAAAGGACATAAATTTGTTTCAGAGACTGATACAGAAGTCTTACCTCATCTTTTTGAAGAATACTTAAAAAAGAGTAGTAATTTAGAAGAAGCAGTTCAAAAGGCGTTAAAGCTTGTAAAAGGGGCTTATGCTATAGGAGTAATTTCCAAGAAAGAGCCTGGTAAAATTGTTTTTGCTAGAAAAAGTTCTCCTCTTTTAATTGGTTTGGGGGAAGATGGCAATTTTCTTGCTTCTGATGTGGCACCAATAGTGGGCCATACTAAAGAGGTAGTTTATTTAAATGACGGGGAAATGGGAGTTTTGAGGCCAGATGGTTTTAAAATTATGGATTTAGATAATAATATGTTGGAAAAAAAATCTCAGTTTATTTCTTGGGACATAGAAGAAGCTCAAAAAAAAGGATTTAAACATTTTATGAAAAAAGAGATTTTTGAAGAGCCCGATGCTGTTAAAAAGGCAATTAGGGGCAGAATGATAAAAGATAAGGGATTGGCTAAGTTAGGTGGATTAGAGGGCATAGAAAACGAACTAAGGGGCATTGAAAGGATTATTATGATTGCTTGTGGCACCTCATACTACGCTGCTTTAGTAGGGGAGTATATGTTAGAAGAATATGCTGGCATTCCCGTAGAGGTTGAATATGGTTCTGAGTTTCGTTATAGAAAGCCTATTATAAATAATAAAACAGTTGTTTTAGCTATTTCTCAATCAGGAGAAACTGCTGACACTTTAGCTTCTATAAAAGAGGCTAATAGAAAAGGGGCTTTAACACTGGGCTTAGTTAATGTAGTTGGTTCTAGTATTGCTAGAGAAACTATAGCTGGAGTTTATAACCATGCTGGTCCAGAAATTGGAGTAGCCTCAACTAAAAACTTTGTTTCTCAGCTTTCTATATTAGCCCTTTTAACTGTATTTTTGGGAAGACAAAGAGACATGAGTTTAGTTATGGGAAGGCGCATTTTAACAGAGCTAGATAATTTGCCTGATCTTTTAGAAAAAATGCTTTTATCTGATAAAAAATATAAAAAATTAGCTAAAAAATATTTAAATTATAATAATTTTCTTTATTTAGGCAGAAAATATAACTTTCCAATAGCTTTAGAAGGAGCTTTGAAGCTTAAAGAAATATCTTATTTACATGCAGAAGGCTATTCAGCCGGGGAAATGAAACATGGACCAATCGCCCTGATAGACGAGAATTTTCCTGTAATTGGTATTTGTCCTTCAGATTCAGTTTATGAAAAAGTATTTTCTAATTTACAAGAATTAAAAGCGCGTAATAGTAAAATGCTTTTACTTGCTACTAAGGGTAATAAAGAAATTAAAGAATTAAGTAAAGATATTATTTATATTCCTAAAACCTTAGAAATGCTTACTCCTATAGTTTCTGTTTTACCTTTGCATTTATTAGCTTATTATATAGGCACACTAAAAGGTAAGGATGTAGATAAACCTAGAAATCTTGCTAAAAGCGTTACTGTGGAGTAATAGATTATATAAATATTTAAAATTATTTTAAGGTTTTATTTTTTATATATTTTTTAAAAATAAATAAAATATTTATTATGAAAAAAAATAGCTACTTTCTAATATTTATAGTTTTGATTTTAATTATTTTTAGCATATATTTAATAACTCAAAAGAGTTTAGAAGAATCAGAAGGCCAAGTTGAAATAGGTTTTAATAATAAGGAAAAAGTTGATGGGTCAAAAGTAAATAACAAAAATAATTGGGAAGAATTTACTAAAGGAGAAGTTATGTTTAAGTATCCAGAGAGTATTGATGCTGATTATGTTTTTTTAGAAGTTTGGCCTCCAACAATAGATATAATTTCTAATATAGATAATTATCCAGTAGAGGTTGGTTTAGAAGAGGGAGATTTTATGTGTTTCCAAACTCCTCCAACACAAAGCTTTCCTAAAAGAAT
>DATFJC010000040.1:0-13064 GCA_035269445.1 Patescibacteria group bacterium | reverse complement strand
CCCCTACTACCACTCCTAAAAATATTATAATTATAGGTTCCAAAAGCGTCACTAATCTTGAAAGTGTATTTTGAACTTCTCTTGAATAAAAATCAGAAATCTTTTGCAAAACATCATCTAAGCGACCCGTTCTTTCTCCCACTGATAAAAGCTGAGATAACATACTTGGTATATGAGGAGAATCCTTAAAAGAAGAACTAATAGAACGTCCTTCTTCTACGTCAACCACAGCATCTAAAATAGTTTCTTTATAAACTGAACTTCCTACTACTTTAGCTACAATTTTAAGGGCTGAACTAATTGGAATACCCCCTATAATCAAAGTTGATAAACTTCTAGTAAAACGAACTAAATATATTTCTTCAAATAAGTCACCAAAAATAGGTATTTTTAATAAAACATCATCCCAAACAGCCTTTCCCTTTGGCGTTTTAATCCAAAATATAAAACCAGCAATTAAAAGAATGGTTGCCAATAAAATCAAAATAAAATTAGAGGAAAAAAAGCCACTTACTGCAATAAGAATTTTAGTTGGTAAGGGAAGATCAACCCCTGCTTCTTGAAGAACTCCAGTTAATTGGGGGATAACAAAAACCATCATTATAATCATAACCCCAACTACAGCAGCAATAACAAAGGCAGGATAAATCATGGCGCTTTTAATTTTACTCATTAAATCATAGTTTTTTTCTTTTTGGTCAGCTAAATAATTTAACACCTCATCCAGTTTACCAGCTGTTTCTCCTGCTCTTACCATATTTATATAAAAATCATCAAAAACCTTTGGAAATTGAGCTAAAGCAACTGAAAATCTCCTCCCCTCTCTTACATCGTCAGCTATTTTATGAAGAATGTTTTTTAAAAAAATCTTATCTGATTGTTCTGCTAAAACTTTTAAAGCCTGAACCAAAGGAAGACCAGCTGAAACCATTACTGAAAGCTGACGCGATATAAAAACCATTTTCTTTGGTTTTACTCCTTGCAAAAAACTAATATTTAAAGGACGTCGCCAAAAAGGCAATTTACTTTGTTTGGTTAAAGAAATTATAATAAGACCCTTGTCAGAAAGAGTTTCAATAGCTACTTGTTCATTGGCAGCATCAATTTTACCATCAACCGTAGTGCCATCTTCTTTTTTAGCCCTATATTCAAATATCATAATTTATAAAATTTTTTAATAATCCCTATTAAAGATTATAACTAATCTATCTACTAAGAAGAGTTCTTAGGGTATCTTTGTTATTACAATTTTTTAAAGCTTGTTCTGACATAATCTCTCCCTTTCTAACCAAATCAGCTAAATGTTGATCTAGAGATATGGCAGTTTGCTCACCAACAGTATTTATCATACCTGAAAGACGATGGAACTTACCACTAGCAACATTATTTTTAACTGCTGAAGTCCCAATAAGAACCTCATAAGCTCGCATCCTTCCTCCTCCTATTTTAGGAATTTGTTGAGAGGTTATAGAGCCAGCTAAATTTTCACTTAAAAAATATTTAACATGATCTGATTTACCAAGAGAATAAAAATGCAAAATTCTTTTAATTGTTTTAACAGTATTGCTGGTATCAAAAAGAGCAAAAACCAAAACTCCGGATTCTGCTATGGCAAAAACCTCGTCCATAACTTTGCTATTTTTAACCTGACTAACCATTAAAACATCTGGATCTCTTTCTCGTATAAATTCTAAGCCTTTTTCAAAACTAGAAATATCAGTGCCTATTTCTCTTTGTTCAATAACACTTTTATTACCTGAAATAATAGTTTTAATAGGATCTTCTAAAGTGGCAATAAATTTAGTTTTATTTTTATTAATATGATCTAAAATTGAAGCAGCAAGGTCATATCTTCCCATATCTCCTGTTACAAAAACTACTCCCTTTTCTTTATTTAAAATATTTTTTACTAAGTCAGGAGCATTTAAATCACTTAAAACAGGAATATTTTGTTTTAAAAGCTCAATTCTAAAACAAGGCATTTCTCTAGAAAAATAAATATCAACCTGAATATTACCCACTTTTTCTAATTTTTTAACAAGCTTTATTTGTTGTTCTTTTTCAAGCTCTTTTTTTTCATCAGGCTCTATTAAAACATCAATTAATTCTTGAGTAAAAGATGTAGACACAATATTTTGATTTTTTAAAAAACTTAAATCACCATTTACCTTTATAGCTGGTAATTGACCAGGTAAAAAATAAATTTGATCAGCCTTTTTTTCAGCTGCTAAATGACAAATTTGATTAAAAATACTTTGTGTTTGAGTAGACATATATTATTAAATTAAAAACTTTATAAACAATTATTCTCGAGCAGCTCTTAAAACCTCTTCTAAGGTTGTTTTACCTTGAAGAACTTTAATATAACCATCTTCTAACATATTTATCATTTTTTGTTTTCTGAATTCTTCTTTTACCCTATCTATATCTGATCCTTCTTCAATTATATTCTTCATATTGTCACTAATTTCTAAAACCTCAAATATGGCTGTTCTCCCTTTATAGCCTTCTTGATTACACCTAGGACATCCAGCTCCTTTATAAAAGTGAAGCTGACCATCTTCTCCGCGATAATCATCTAAATTAACTGATTTCAAAGGATTTAAAGTGTCTTTTATTTTTTGCTTAGCCTCAGGAGTAACTTCAATTTCTTCTTTACAATGAGGACAAATAGTTCTTACCAAACGTTGGGCTAAAATTACATTAATAGAAGAAGATATAAGAAAAGGCTCAATATCCATATCTATAAGCCTTGGGACAGCTCCAAAAGCATCATTTGTATGAAGGGTGGATAAAACTATATGACCAGTTAAAGCAGCGTGAATTCCCAAATCAGCTGTTTCATTATCACGTATCTCACCTACCATAATAACGTCTGGGTCCTGACGAACAACTGACCTAATACCATGGGCAAAATCATAACCAATCTCAGGAGCTACTTGGGATTGATTTACACCAGCCATAAAATATTCAATAGGATCTTCTAAACTAACAACATTAACCCCAACCTGGTTTAATTGCTTAAGCATAGTGTAAAGAGTAGTAGTTTTACCAGAACCAGTAGGACCAGTAATAAGTATCATTCCATGGGGTAAATTAATATTATTTTCAATAATTTCTAAACCCTTACCCCAAAAACCAAGTTCTTTAAAAGAAAAAATTCTTTGTGCTGGATCTAAAACCCTTAACACTACTTTTTCTTTATCAAGCAAAGGAAAAGTAGAAACACGAAGATCTACTCTTCTTTGAGAAACCTTAACTCTAATACGTCCATCTTGGGGAACTCTTGTTTCATCAAGCTTTAAATCAGCCATTACTTTAATACGAGAAACAATTGAAGAATGAAGATGACTGGGTAAACTTGCTGTTTCTCTTAAAACACCATCAATACGATAGCGTATTCTAGTTTTTTTACCAACTGGCTCAATATGAACATCAGAAGCTTCATTATCTACTGCATATTTTAAAATTGAAGCCACTAATTTAGCAATTGGCTCTGCCTCACTAACATTTTCTAAACCAATAGCTGCCTCTTCCCCTGTCCCCACTGAAGCAAAACGAGACTCTGCTTTGCCTAAAGCCTTTTCAACCTGAGCTCCTAAACCAGTATATTGATCTAATATATTTTTAATAGCTGAGGTAGGAGCAGTAAAAAATTTAGCTTTTAAATTATTTTCTCTAGCAATAAAATTAACTGCTTCTCTAGCCTTAAAATTGCCTGGATTTATCATAGCTACCTTTAAAAACTTATCATTTTTATCAAAAGCAATAATTTGATAATTTTCAGCTGTTTCTCTAGGAATTATTTTTAAGGTATCTTTATCAACTGAAATACCATAAAGCTGAGCTACGGGTACTTTATATATTTCTGACTTAGCTTTAGCAATAACCTCTTCAGGGACTATTTTTTTAGATTCTAAAAGCTGGTCTGGGGATAATTTCATTTTTTGAGCATCAGCTATAATAGATTTATATTTATCCTCAGAAACCTTACCTTGCTTTAATAAATATTTTAAAATTTGATTATCAGCTTTAGACATAAATATTTCAAATTTATATACTATAATTTAATCTAATTATTAACATTTTCTTGTTTATCATCTTCGGTTTGTTCTTGATCTTCCTCTTCCTTATAACCAAAATCACTTTCTTCTTCTTTTAAGCCTCCAAAAGGAGCAAAAGGATTAGGCCGACCCACTTTATTTACTTTAATGGGCCTAAAAAAGCTTTCAATATAAACCATTTCTTTAAATTTAGGATCACTAATAACAGTGATAATTTTTTCTACGTCAGGAATAGGTTGTTTTAAATAAGCTGGCTTTATAAGAGCATCATCTTTACCTTGGCCAAATTCACTTAAAACTAAATATTTAATAATAACAAAACCAATGCAAACCATTATTACAACAAAAATTATTAAATATATATATTCTTTTTTACTTTTTTTGCCTTTTTTAAGTTTAGCCATATTTATTCAAGATAATAACTTTTAATAGTTAAGGATAAAATATTACCTACCTCTTTTAAAGAAATATTAGTAACATCCATTATGCGAATATTGCTTTCAATTTTACCTAAAAATTTCTTAACCATTTGATAGCCTCCATTAGTAAAACTAAAGGTCATGGTTATTTCACCATTTTCCCAACCTACTCCATATTTTACAACATCAAAGTCTGATTGTTTAATTAAAATATCTATTTTATTTAAAATCTTAGGTAAATCAGCATCTTGAGCTACAACATAATCCAATTTTTCTAATTCATCTTCCTTAATATTGTCAGCTTTTTCTTCTAATTCTTTTAAACCCTTTAAGTATTCTCTTTGCTGGCTTAAAATATTTTCATGAGTTTTAACATCTAAAGATTTGCCATTTTTAGTTTCTCTTATTTTTGGTTGAATAACAAAAAAATACTCAAAAGCAAAAAGGCCTATCATTATAATAATTATAATAACAAACCAGTATCTTACTAAAACTCGATGATACCACCTTGCCTTAAAAGTTTTTTCCTTTTTTTTCTTAGCCATAACAAAAATTATTTATTAAAAACACCATCAAGTAAAACAATATCAAAAACTCCGCCTACCCCTTCTGGGCTTTTTCTTATGCCTGATAATCTTACTTCTTTAGCAAAATTATCAGCCTGCCTAAAAGCTACTAATTGTCTTGCTAAAGATAACAAATCTCTAGCCGTAGCCTGCAAGTTAATAGAACCACTAACTCGAGCACTAAAGTCGCCAAAAAAAACATTGGGAATAGTATTTTTTTCTAATAAAGCAAAAAATTTAGTCCAATAAATATGACTATCTAATATATCATCAACTCGGCTAGATTTTTTATGAAGATTTTCAATCCTATCTCTTAGGCCAAGATAGGAAGCAGTTTTACCTTCAAGTAATCTAATTTCGCCCCTTAGTTTATGGACCCTATCACCAACTTTTTCAAAATGTAAATTAGTATAAAGCCAAACCACGCCAAAGATCGTTATAATAACAACCAAAGAAGCAACAAAAAGTAAAAACCTTGATTTAACTACCCTGGGTATAACAACTATTTTTTTAGGAATAAGACTAATTCTATATTCATCAACCTCAGGATTCATATCACCAAAGTTTTGACTTTCAAAGTCATCTTTTTTATTAAAATCTTTAGCCATAAAAAATTACATTATTTCTCTTAAAGCCAGGCCGACTGCTACTGTAAACCTTGGCGCTACTTCTTGAAGAGCTGGCCTTAGGTCTTCATAATAAGCAACCCTAGACCAAGGATTACCTATTATAATTCTTTTATCTAAAACTTTTTCAAAAAATTCTGGTAAATTGGGAAGATAAGCTGAGCCACCTGAAATAATAACTTTTTCTATTTTTTTATCAGACTGCTCTTTATAAAGTTTAATAGAATATTTCATTTCATCAATAACAGGATTAAGTATTCCTCTAATTACCTGAGGAATTTTAGAATCTCCCCCTATGCCAATATCTCTTTTAAATTGTTCTGCTCTTTTAAAATCAATATGTAAGCTATTAGCAATAGCCCTTGAAATTGTTACCCCTCCCACATCAATACTTCTATTTAAAGCAGGCACTCCATCTTCAATTATAATAATATCTGTGGTCAAGGCACTAATATCAATTACCATAGTAGTTTCTTTACTTTTACCAAGCAAAGAACGAGACAAGGCAAAAGATTCTGTTTCTAAAGACAAAAGCTCTAAATTAGCTTGTTTAAAAATTTCCACATAACGCCTAACAAGTTTTTTAGAAGCAGCTGTTAAAAGAACCCTATAATTCTTTTTACCATTACTTGTTTGAAAGGTATTAATAATTCTCCAATCAAGCACAACTTGATTTATAGGCATGGGAACAACTTTTTTAGCTTCCCAATTAATAGCAGATTGAAGATCCTTTTTTTTCATATAGGGAACTGTAATAACAGAGGTAAAAACAGAAAAATTAGGCAATGCTGTCACTGCCCTGTACCCCTCTACACCAGCTTTTTCATAAACCCTTTTTAAAAGATTGGCTACTTTTGTAATAATTTCTTTTGAGCTACCACTTATGACATCTTTTAATGCTCTTTCTGCATAGCCATAAGTTAAAAGAACTGGCACCCCTTTTTGTTCTTCTAATTCCACAAGTTTAATACTTGTAGAGCCAATATCAATACCTAAATAAGTTTTTTTATCGCCTATTCCAAAAAGTCCCATATTTTTATATATAATAAAGGTTATATTTTATTATTTTTATTATACAACAAATAAGTTATTAATACAACAACAATCTGGGGAAATTGAAAAATAAAGTAATAAAATTTTGATCTTGGTTAAAAATATAAAAAATTTAGCTATTACTAAGTTTTAATTTTCCTAGTTTTAAAAAAATAAAACCAGCAACAATAATTAAACCAAGGCAAAATATTTGAGCCATTCTAAGACCTAAAAATTGGGGCTGGCTATCAATTCTAAAAAACTCAATAACAAACCTTCCTAAAGAATAAAGCATTAAATAAGAACCAGTAATTAAACCAGGTCTTTTTTTTATAAATTTAACCACCAATAAAATAAGAATTAAAAAAACAATTAAATTCCATAAAGATTCATATAAAAAAGTAGGCTGAAAATACTCAAAGCCTTTAAACATGCTAGGCCTTTTTAAAACAGGAATAGGTATTCCCCAACTAACCGGAGAACCAAATAACTCACTATTAAAGTAATTCCCCCATCTCCCAATAGCCTGAGCTAAAATAATACCTGGAGCCAAAATATCAGTTATCCTTAAAAATGATTTATATTTATTTTTAAAAAAAGGCTTTTTTTTATTATAAAAATAAAGAACAATAATACCTCCTATTATCCCCCCAAAAATACCAAGCCCACCCTGCCAAACATAAAAAACTTCTATGGGATTTTTTAAATAATAAGGTAACCGAGCTAAAACATGATAAAGTCTTGCTCCAATAAAACCAAAAATAATCAAATAAACAATTAAATTCTCAATATAAGAAAAAAGATAAGAGCTTTTTAAGATCTTTTTAGTAATAAAAAAATAAACCATATAAGCTAAAAAAGCTCCTATGGCAATTAAAAGGCCATACCAATAAATTTTTATTCCTATTAGCTCAAGGGCAATTGGACTAGGGGAAAAACCATGTAAAAAGTTCATAGGCTTTATAAATAAATAAGAGTCTATTACCTAGACTCTTATTATATCAAATTTATATTTTATATTCAAAAAAAGATTAATTACAACTAGCGTCTGTGTTTTGGTTAGTAGTTTCTGTCCCAAAACTAGCTACTGGGGTATTTTGAGATAAGGTTTTTTCACAATCTTTAGGAGGATTATTAAAGGCCTGGCAAATAGCATTTTTATAAGCCTCTGGCGTGCGATTAGGTGAAACTTGAACCCCATTTATAACTAAAGTTGGAGAACCAGCTACTTGATATTTTTGATTAAGATCATCTTCAACACTAAACTTTGGATAACTACCATTTATCCAAGTATCTTTATTATTATAATTTTTAGTAATTTCATACTCTTTGTCGGTTTCATCTATACAAGAATTAAGTTTGCTTTTATTAAAATCAAGATCTCCAAGACATGTGCTTGAGTCTCCTTTTTCAACAAAGCAGTTTAAGTATTTTATATATTCAGAGCGATTTTGAGATTGAAGACAATATTGCAATAAATTTTCATCAAGCTCTTCTTTATCATGCATAGCATAATTTACAAAATTAACATCAATTTCTGCTTCTTGTTTTAATAAATCTAAAGATGGTAACATTGCTTTTTGGGCTTGTAAACCATAAGGGCAATATGACATAATAAACAAATTAACGCTTGGCTTGTCTGAGGTTGGAACCTCTTCCTGGGTTTGACTTTGATTTGATTTTAAACTAGCCTTAAAATCTTCTATATTAATAGCTTCTGGAAAAAATATTTTCCCATCACTAGAAACATAAGAATCAATTTTTTGGCCCTGAACATTAAATTGAACATTACAAAGATCTACCCCACTATTACAACTAGCTTTTGATAAAGATGCGCTAGTTCCAGGTTGAAGTAAATTATTATTAACAAAGCTTAAAGTGTTTTCCCCTATTTTTTGCTCAGAAGGAGAAAATAGTTTAGATTTTATACCAAAGCCGCCTGTTAAAAAAGAAGCGATCAAAGCTATAAATAAAACTAAAGAAATAACTTTACCATTAAGATTTAAATTGCATTTTTTCTTTTTATCCATAAGAAAATATATTTTAATTATTTAAAAGTATTTTTAGAGTAAAAAATAAATAACAATTTGTCAAATTAAACTTTCAATAGTTTTAGCAGTTTTTAAAATCCCCTCATCATCAAAATCATCCCCAATAATTTGAATCCCGGTTGGCAAACCATTAATATTTTTATTAGGGAAGGTTAGGGCAGGTAAACCAGTTAAATTGGCTGGCACAGTATAAATATCTGACAAATACATATCAATTGGTTTACCAATCTTTTCCCTTAAATTAAAAGCTATTTTAGGGGTGGTTGGTAAAAATAAGCCATTAACACCTTTTTTAAAAATATTTGCAAAATCTTGTTTAATTAAAGTTCTAATCTTTTGAGCTTTTAAATAATATTTATTATAAAAACCCTGGGAAAGAACATAATTTCCCAACATTATTCTTGCCTTAACCTCTTGGCCAAAACCCTTGCCTCTTGTTTCCTTATAAATATCTAACAAGTCTTTTTTCTTTTCACATAAACCATATCTTATCCCATCAAAACGAGCCAAATTAGCTGAAACTTCAGCTGGCATAATAATATTATAAGCCCTTAAAGCATATTTTAAATGAGGTAATTCTACTTTTAAAAATTTAATCCCTTTTTTTTGCAAATTACTAATAGTTTCCTTAAATAATTTTACTAATTCTTTGTTTTTTGACTCTACTAAATTTTTAGGAATGCCTAAAATAATATCTTTGGGGTCTTTGGCTTTTAAAGGATAATTAATTTTATTAGATTTTAAACTTGTTAAATCTTTTTTATCCCTGCCTTGAATAAAAGATAACATAATAGCCAAATCCTCTAGGGAAAGAGCCATTGGTCCTATTTGATCAAGCGATGAAGCCATAGCTATAAGTCCATACCGCGAAACTCGACCATAACTTGGCTTTAAACCATAAACACCACAAAAACTAGCCGGCTCCCTTATAGAACCGCCAGTGTCAGATCCTAGCCCAGCCAAAGCAAAGTTTGCTGCCAAAGCTGCTGCTGGACCACTAGAAGAGCCTCCAGGGACTTTTTTAGTATTTACTGGGTTTTTAGTCGGCCCAAAACAACTTGTTTCCCCAGAAGCGCCACAGGCAAATTCATCCATATTCCCTTTTCCTAAAATTATTGCCCCTGCTTTATTTAATTTTTCAACTACACTGGCGTTATAAAGTGCTTTATAGTTTTTTAAAATTTTTGAACCAGCAGTGCATTTTTTATTTTTAACTAAAATATTGTCTTTTAAAATTATGGGAATACCATCTAAAACACTTTTTAGTTTATAACCTTTTTTATCTTTTTCCCGAGCTTGTTTTAAAGCCTGTTTTTTAAAAATACTAATAAAGGCATTTATTTCTGTTTCTTTTTTATCAATAGATTTTAAAAATTCTTTCACCAAGTTTTCAAAAGAAAACTCTTTATTTTTAAGAGCTTGATGGGTTTTTAAAATATTTAAATCTTTTATATTCATAAGAGTATCTTAATATAGCCTAATCAAATTTAATATTATTTATTTTTAAAAATAGGTTTTGTTTTTAAAAAATTATCTTTTTGATCTGGGGCATTATTTATTAACTTTTTTCTAATTACTTTATCTAGTTTTTTTACTTCATCTTTTCTTAAAATATTAGACTTTATCTTTTTACCTTTATAAGGGGCTACCCCCTTAGTATTAACTTCTTTTATTTCTTCTATATAATCAATAATTTTTTCTATTCTTTTTTGATAAAAACCAATATCTTTAGA
Source organism: Patescibacteria group bacterium (assembly GCA_035269445.1). Taxonomy (GTDB): domain Bacteria; phylum Patescibacteriota; class Patescibacteriia; order UBA2591; family UBA6264; genus DATFJC01. The sequence continues at coordinate 2,573 of DATFJC010000040.1, read as the reverse complement.
ATCTAATTTAATTCTAGATAATTTTGCAATATCTTTAATTTTTTGCTTGGAAATCATAAATTAATCTTTTAATAAATTTAAAAACTTTTTTTCTTTGATTATTTTAATATTTTCTTTTTTTGCTTTTTCTAATTTAGACCCAGGCTCTTTACCTAATACTAAATAATCTGTTTCCTTACTAAGACTAGATAAAACCCTTCCTCCTAATTGAACAATTTTTTTCTTAGCCTCATCTCTAGTTAAATTTTCCAGTGAGCCTGTTAAAACAAACTTTTTATTTTTAAGCTTATTTTTAATTTTAGGATATTTAATTTTAACTCCATTTTCAAACATTTTGTTTAAAAACTTTTTATTCTTTTTATTATTAAACCAATTATAAATACTTTGAGCAACTTTACCCCCAATATCATAAATACTTTTTAATTCTTTTAAACTAGCATTTTTTAACTTTTCTAGACTTTTAAAGCGTTTAGCTAGATCTATGGCAGTCTCTTCTCCAACATGACTAATATTTAAAGCTTGTATAAATTTAGGAAAAGTAATTTCTTTAGAATCATTTATTGCTTTTATTAAATTATTAGCAGATTTTTCCTCAAAACCCTCTAAATTTTTAATATCTCCTTTTTTAATGCTAAATATATCATAAGCTTCTTCTATAATACCTTTATTTAAAAATTTTTCTACAATTTTCTTACCAAAACCATCAATGTCAAAAGCTTTTTTTGAAACAAAATAACTAATATAACTTAAATTTTGGGCAAAACAATTAGGATTAGTGCAAAAATGCTTAGCCTCGCCTTTTTTTCTTTTAACCTTTGAATTACAAAATGGGCATTTACTAGGAATGTCAAATCTTTTTTCCTTACCATTTCTTAATCTTTTTAAAACTTTTACTACAGCTGGGATAACATCCCCAGCTTTTTCAATAATAACAGTGTCTCCTATTCTAATATCAAGTCTATCAATTTCATCTTGATTATGAAGAGTGGCTCTAGATACTGTTGAGCCCATAAGTTTAACTGGCCTTAATTTTGCCACTGGAGTTAAGGCCCCAGTTCTCCCAATTTGAATATTTATATCTTTTATTTGAGTAGTAGCTTGTTCAGCAGGAAATTTATATGCCCTCATCCAACGAGGTGACTTACCAATGCGGCCTAATTTTTTTTCTAAATTAATATCATTTAAAACTATTACCACTCCATCGTAATCAAAGTCTACCTTATTTCTTTTTTTTAATTGTTTTTGATAATAATCTTTGACTTGGCCTAAATTATCTACTTTTTTTGTTTCAGAATCAGTTTTAAAGCCTAGTGTTTTTAGTCTTTCATGCACCTTGTCATGGGTTTTAGGCTTTTTATTAGAAACAATTTCAAAAGCATAACAATCTAAGCCCCTTTTAGCTGTTACTTTTGGATCAAGTTGTCTAATAGAACCAGCTACTAAATTACGGGGATTGGCATATACTTTTTTGTCTTGTTTTTTCCTTTTTTTATTCAAATCAATAAAATCTTTATGGCTCATAAATATTTCTCCCCTAACCACAATATCTAGATTCTCCCTTAAACGAAGAGGTACTGCTTCAATGGTTTTAACATTTTTGGTAACGTTTTCTCCTATTTTCCCATTACCCCTTGTAGCAGCTAGTTGTAAAACACCTTTTTTATAAGTTAAAACAATATCTACTCCATCTATTTTTCTTTCGCAATAATAATTAAAACTTTTTTCAGATATATTAAGATCATAGTTTTTTCTTAAATAATCTTTCATATATTTTTGCCATTCAACAAGTTTTTGAAACTCAAATACATCTTCAATAGATAAAATAGCTTGAGGGTGCTTAACTTTTTTAAATTTATCTAAAGGTTTTCCCCCAACTCTTTGAGTGGGGGAATCAGGTTTTTTTAAACCAGGATATTTATCTTCTAAATCAGCTAACTCATGCTTTAGGGAATCAAGAGCAGCATCTGAAATTTCTTGCTTATCTAATACATGATAAAGATACCTATGATGATTAATTTCTTTTTTTAATTTTTCAATACGTTTCTTAGCCTGCTTTTTATTCATAAACTAAACCAACCTTATGTTTAATTATTAAATATTTTTTTAAAAAATAATAACCTTATAAGAACCATAATTATTATTGTTCTTCCTCTTCTGATGGAGGATAACAAATAGTTTGACTACTTATAGAATCACTTGGGGGAGACTCACCTGCCTCACTAATAGTAGTTATTCTATAATAATAATCAATAAATGGCACAATACGCTTATCTGTAAAACAACAACTACTAACATCCGAGGCCTCTTTACCACAATTGCCATCATCATTGCCTTGAATATGACAAACATGGCCTGAATCTAAACCACAGCTATTACCTCCACATTCGCCTGCCTCAAAATCAAGTCTAATTTTTTCTGGATCTTTGGCAACATTGTAAAGATAAACATTGTCTATTAAACCATGAAAACAATCAGTTTTATCATAATCTACGCCTATTCTCATTTCTGCATCAGACTCTCCAAGGCTTATTGTATTTGTATTTTCTTCTTGACCATTAATAAAAAGCTTAACA
>DATFJC010000039.1:0-5741 GCA_035269445.1 Patescibacteria group bacterium | reverse complement strand
TTTTCTCTCAACCTTATAACCATTCATGGTAAAAAACCTTGGCACCACATCCTTCATTAAACTAGCAACTAAATGACCATAATGAGGTAAGCCAGTAGCAAAAGGAGGTCCATCATAAAAAACAAATTCACCCTTAGGAGAATCTTTTTCTAAGGTTTTTTTAAAAATATTATTTTCTTCCCAAAATTTGAGAATTTCTTTTTCTTTTTCAGGTAAATTAAATTTCATAAAATAAATTATAAATTATTGAACCTTTCCACTACCTTGAATCATGGGATCACTTTCAAAAGTAGTATCTAGCCCAGGACTAGAGTCAAAAACTTCACTTTGACAAAAATTATCTTTAGCTCGAACCCTGGTAACTCCAGTTAGGGGCAAAACCTTATCTTTATCATCTGGCTCAGGCCTAATTGATAATTCAAATTTTCCTTGTACTAAAGAATGGGCCCCGCCCTTAAAAGCTTTTAATTCCGGAATTCTCCAAAAAACAGTTTGAGACTCTTTATCATAACTTAAAGTTCCTACGCTTGACTCAAAATTACCAGTCCAATTTACAAATTTCGGTAATTTTGTATTCACTTCTATATTTTCTAAATCATTGGTAGTATTTTTAAGATTCCAGAAGATCCAAAGTCTAGTTTCTGATCCCACCTTCATAGGAATTGGGCCTTGCCCAATTTTTAGGCCTTCGTCAGTATAAAACCTTGCCCCAGTTCTTAAAGAAAGATCAGTAGACATTTTAATTTCAATGGGTTCTCCTTGTAATTGCCAAAAATTAGAATAATTTTCAAATCTCCCCCTTGCTTTAGGAATTAATTTAATTTTACTATGATTGAAATTATTTTTTAAAGCGTTTAAACTTGAAACAATATTTAAATCTCCACTTTTTTCTATAAAATCAGCCTTATCTAAGGTATCTATCTCCCAGTTAAAATTCGGAGAGTTTTTTAAGTATTTTTCTCCCAGAAAGTCTACATCTAATTCTAAATCTTTAATTTTTTGATCATTGGTATTGTAATAAGAAAGATCTATGGGCAAAGTTTGACCCCATTTTGCTATAATAGGTCCTTTTTCACTATCAGCAACCTTTAAGTTTATATCAACCCCCTGACCTATTAAAACCGGCCTTTTTTCACTTTTTTGGATAAATTTATTTTCTTCAAAGGGAATAAGGGCTTCAACTTTAAAAAAATGTTGCCTTTTATCAGCATTTTTAAAAAACCCAGAAAAGGTTAATTTTTTTTCACCCCTAAAGTTTAGATCATTAATGTCCCAATAAAAATAGTCTTCTTTTAATTGACCTGTTATGTCAGGATCTTCACTCTTATATGCTTGGACAATAAAATCTTCTGGAAATTCTACCCTTAACCTAGTAATTGGCAAAATGCTTTTACCGTCATTATCTAAGTAAATACTTGATTCTATCTTTTCACCCAAACCTGCTTTTTGGGGAATTTCCCATTTTAAATTAATAGGTGAATTTAAAAGAACATTGTTTTCAAAGCTTTTGTAAAACCTAGAACTAAACCCTTGTAAATGAAAATTAAGACCACCGTTAAAATATTTTTTCTCAGGCGCTCCAAAAAGCTTACCAGTAAATTCTAAATCAAACAAAGTACCTTTTTTAATTTTATCAATTTCCCAGCTACAATTGCCATTTGTTTCCTGACAATTTATTTCACTTGAAATTAGGTTAAAACCTGAAGGAAAGTCAATATTAATTTGAACATCTTCTAGATCTTGGCCACTGTCATTCCTAACAAAAACATAATAAGAATGTTTTTCTCCGGTAACTTGCGGGCTATGTCGATAAAGCCAAAATTCAATATCTTTGTCACCAGATAAAGTTTCTGGTTTATCTAAAAAAAAGATACTTAAAATACTAGTAACTATAATAAAAATAAGTAAAATAAAAATCCAACCAAAAAAGCTAAAAGCCTTTTCTTTTGACTTTATATTATTTTTCACAATTAATTTTTAATTATTGTTGTGGATTAGTGTTTTGTTGTGGTGCTTGAGGAGCTTGTTGACTTGGCATTTGTTGAAATCCAGTACCAGCTTGCTGTTGACGTAAGGCAGTTAAAACCTGAGAGTTGTCACTTAACTCTTCAACAAATAAAACATGCTCTTTGTTAATCTCCATTTTGTTGGTTGGGCCATGCATTTCGTTTTGAATGTTTTGCAAAGAAATCTGAGGTTGAGCTTGGCCTTCTTGATTTTGTACCTGATTAACCTGAAAATAATAAACATCTTCTAAAACAATTTTATCTGAACTTTCTTTGACTATTTGCCCAAAATAAGTTCTACCATTGGTTAAAGAAACAGCTTGCCAATTTTCAGCGGTTTCTGTTGAAGATAAAATAGTTACAACCAAGAAAGAAGCTACAGCCAATAAAACAATAATACCGATAATTAAAAAAGCTAGCCCTTTTTTCTTGGAATGAGAAAAATTACTGCCTTGAGCTGAGACAGAATTACTAGAATGCATTTGTTCTGACATATAAAATTTTATAATTAAATTAATTAATATAACTTATTACAACTTACGACCTAAATATAATTATAACTAGTTAGCTATATCTTGCAAGACTTTTAAAGTAGACTTAGCGCATTTTTCCCAACTAAACTCTTTGGCAATCTCTATCCCCTTTTCAATTGTTTGTTTTTGTTTTTCTTTATTTTTCAAAACTTCTGCCATCTTTTTTGCAATATCAGTAGAATTTTTAGGATTAAATTTTAAAATTTCTTTACCAACTACTTCTTTTACAGGCGCTATATTGCTAGCTACAGTAGGGACACCCTTGGCCATAGCCTCTAAAGGGGGAATGCCAAAACCTTCATATAGGGAAGGGAAAACAAAAAGACTAGCTCCTTTAAAAAGTGCACCTAAATCTTTAGCAGGAATATAACCAGGCAAAATAATATCTTTTTTATAATCTGAAAATTTAATTTTTCTTTCTATTTGAGCCACTTCTGCTCCTTTAGCTCCAGCTAAAACTAACTTATAATTTTTATCTTTAAAAATATTTTTCCTTAAATACTCATATCCATCAATAAGACGGGCAATGTTTTTTCTAGGATCTATTGTGCCTAAAAATAGTATATAATCGCCTTTTATGCCATAGTCTTTTTTAAATGCCTTGATTGAAGACTCAGAAACCTTATTAAAAAATCTTTTATCTATGCCATTGTGAATAACCTTTATTTTTTTTAAAGGTATATTAAAATGTTTTTTAATTTCATTGGCAGTAAAACGAGATACAGCAATAATTTTTTCAGCCTGTTTTAATGAATCAGGAATTTGTGTTTTTAGTTTTAAAAGTTCTTTTTTAGAAAAAAGATCTGGGAAACGTAACATAGATAAATCGTGAACCGTAACCAAACTCTTACCATTGTAAGACTGAGGAACCCTAGGAATGGGAGAGAAAAAAACATCTAAGTGTTTTGAATTAATGGTAGCTGCAATTAAAAAATGCCTATAACGCTCTGGCATGAATCTTTCATACTTAACAAAAGGGAAAAATTTAATTTCTATATTATCCTGATTAAATTTTTCTAAACGCCTATCTTCTACTGATCTATCAAAAAATAAAACAAAAGTATCTTTTTTGTTAAGACTTAAAAGGTGTCTTACCAATTGATAGCTATAGTGGCCCACTCCTGCCTCTTCCCCTTTATCAGGATTTAAAATTGTTCTACAATCAATTCCAATTCTCATAATTTTTTAAAGGTATTTAAATTAATGTTTAATATGTTATACTAACATTAAGAATCTAAATAAAAACCATATTTTATTAGATCTAAATAAAAACCATGTTTTATTAGATCTAAATAAAAACCATGTTTTATTAGATCTAAATAAAAACCATATTTTTATTATAAGATAAGTTTATATTTATGTCCAATATTATAACTAAAAATAAAAAAGCATACCATGATTATAAAATACTTGATAAGCTTGAAGCTGGAATTGCATTAACTGGCCCCGAGGTTAAGTCTGCTAAAATGGGAAACGTCAGCCTTAAGGGTGGCTATGTTAATATAAATAAAAAAAATGAAGCCTATGTTATAAATCTACATATTGGCCCCTATAAACCAGCTAATCAAGGCAAAGACTATAACCCCACTCGCCCTAAAAAACTTTTATTAAAAAGAAAAGAAATAAATAGTCTCATAGGCAAGATAAAACAAAGAGGCGTCTCAGTTATTCCTTTAAAAATGTATTCAAAGTCAGGCATTATAAAGTTAGAGATAGGAATTGCCAAAGGCAAGAAAAAACAGGACAAAAGGCAAGCAATTAAAAAAAGAGAGATTCAAGGAAAAATTAAGCGCCACTTAAAACAATACTAATTTAAAATATAAAATAGGATGATTAAATTAAATCATCCTATTTTTTTATTATATAAAAGTTTTAAACAAGAGCTTTATAAAATATATAATATTTTTTAATTTTAAAATTGCTTGATAAACCTTAAATCGCCTTTTCTAAAAAGACGAATATCATCAATATTATATCTAAGCATTGCTAATCTATCCATTCCAAGACCAAAAGCAAAACCTTTCCACTTGTTAGAATTAATACCGCCCGCTTTTAAAACATTGGGATGGACCATACCACAAGGAATAAGCTCTATCCAGCCAGTTTTTTGACAAACCGAGCAACCTTTGCCCTGACAAAAAGGACAACCAAAATCAAGTTCAAAGCTAGGCTCTGTAAACGGAAAAAACCCAGGCCTAAGCCTTACCTTAGCTTCTTTTTTAAAAAAGGCAGTTAAAAAACTTTTTAAGGTATAAATTAAATTAGCTACTGAAATATTTTCATTTATCACCATGCCTTCAACCTGAAAAAAAGTATGTTCATGAGAAGCATCAGTGGCTTCATTTCTAAAACATCTACCTGGCACAATACATCTAAAAGGTGGATCTTGTTTTTCCATTATTCTTACCTGAGCTGCAGAGGTTTGGGTTCTCATTACAAGCTTGGAAAAGTCTTTAACAAAAAATGTATCTTGACTATCACGAGCCGGATGTTCTTCCGGAATATTTAAGGCTTCAAAATTATAATAATCCTTTTCAAGCTCTGGTCCTTGTTCAATACTATAGCCCATTGAAGAAAAAATGTCTTCTACTTCTCTTTTAACACTGGTCAGGGGATTAAAGTGGCCAAAGTCAATTGATTCACTTGGCAGAGTAGGATCAAAATCATTATTTTCATCTTGATTCTGTGTTTTAAAATCAGTCTCTTTGTTTTGTATTTCTCTTTCAATCTCAGACTTAACCTTATTAGCCAAAGCGCCAATTTTAGGACGATCATCTTTAGGTAAATCTTTAATACCTTTTAAAATATTATTTAAACCACCCTTTTTCCTACCTAAAAATTCTCTCCAAATATTTTCAAGACCCTTTTGATTTTGAGCTTTTTTAATTTTTTCAAAAGCTTGGGATTTAATTTCTTTTATTTTTGTAACCAAATCTTTCATAACAAATATAAAAATTACAAAGTCGGGGTGGCGGGATTTGAACCCGCGAAATCTCTACTCCCCCAGAGTAGCGCCTTAAACCGGACTAGGCCACACCCCGGTTCAACCGAGTTAAAAAAATTATTTATTTTTCCTTTTTCAGGGTTTTCAAACACTTGGTACAAATTTTAACCTTTTTACCATTAACGTGTCTTGTTTGAATATTTATATGTTGACGTTTTTTTGTTGCTACGTTAGAATTAGAGCGTGACACTTTCACTC
>DATFJC010000038.1:0-5657 GCA_035269445.1 Patescibacteria group bacterium | reverse complement strand
TAAACTTTTTTAGCAATGTCTTTTAACATAATGGCAGACTCTAAGGCAGATTCTCCACCTCCTATGACAGCTACTGATTTTCCCTTAAAAAGAGGACCATCACAAACCGTGCAATAGCTTATGCCCTTGCCTCTAAATTTTTTTTCTCCTGGGACTTTTAAGCGACGAGGCTTCATACCAGTTGCAACAATAACAGATTTTGCTTTATATTCTTTTTTAATTGTTTGTTTTTTGGCTGTTATTTTAAAACTATTATCAGGTTGAATTTTAATTTTTTGAGCTGTTAAGTTTAAATCCGGGTTTATATTATAAATTTCAAGGTGATCTTGAAATTTTTTCGAGATTGTTTGGCCGTTAGTTTTGCCCCATCCTGGGAAATTATTTACTTCTCCAGAGGTGGCAATTTCTCCGCCAGTTTCTTTGGCAATAATCTTAAAATTTAGTTTTTCTCTAGCTGCATAGATTGCAGCTGATGAACCAGCTGCAGATGCGCCAATAATTAAAAGTTCTAGCATAATATAAAATATTATTTTTATAATTTAATTTTATTTTACACTAGTTATTCTAATAATCAAGCAAAATAAAAAATATAGAGTGCTATGGCTCTATATTTTTTTATTTAAAAATCGGGCCGGCGGGATTTGAACCCGCGATCTCGTGCTCCCAAAGCACGCGCCTTAAGCCACTAGGCTACGGCCCGTAGTTTCTTGAGTATAATTTTTATAATGCTTTTTGTCAAGCTATTTAAAGGTTTTGAGTTTTATGTTTTCTATTGCTTTTTTTATTAGCCCATCAACATTAAGACTGCTTTCACCCTTTTTTGCTTCCCCGGGATTAGCTTTAGTCTCTGGATGTTTTGGCACAAATCTAGAGCAGCAGTCTTGATCTGGTTGGTTGGAAATTAAAAGAGTATTAATTGTTTTAGCGATATTTATAATTTCTCCTTTATCAAAGCCTATTAAGGGTCTTAAAACTGGTAAATTAATAGCTGATTCTGTTTCCCGGATATTTTCAATAGTTTGGGAGGCAACCTGACCTAAATTACCACCTGTTAAAAGGGCACTGGCTTTTTCTTTTTTAGCAATTTTTTCAGCTATTCTCAACATGAATCTTCGGTAAAGTATTACCCTAAGTTTTCCTGGGGCATTAAGCATGATTTGTTTTTGAATATTAGCAAAGGGCACAAGATAAAGCTTTGATTTAAATTGATATTGATTTAAAAGAGAAACAATTTTTTCTACTTTTTCAATGGAGGTTTTATTGGTAAAGGGATAGGCATGGAAGTGAATAAAAGTTAATTTTAAGCCTCTTTTTATGCCATACCAAGAAGCTACTGGGGAATCAATTCCTCCAGATATTAAACTAACCGCCTTGCCACCAGTTCCTACAGGTAGCCCACCAAAAGCTTTTATTTTTTCAGTGTATATATAAGCTTTATCCTCAACTATTTCTATAAAACAAATAATGTCAGGATTTTCTAAGTCAACCTTGATATCTTTTTTAATATTTTTTAATATTTTCTCTCCTACTTTTTGGTTTACTTCTAAAGAATTTAAAGGAAAATTTTTATTAGAACGTTTTGTTTCTATTTTAAAACTTGAGAATTTTTTTTCTTTTAATGTTAAAAGTGCATTTTTTTTCAGGCTATTTATATTTTGAGGTATGTTTTTAGCAAAGCTAAAGTTTGCTAATCCAAAAACCCTTTTTAATCTTTTTTTTATTTCTTTTTGGTTTGATTCTCCTTTTTTACTAAGGTTAATTAAAATTCGTCCAGACATTCTTTTAACATTTTTAAAAAAAGCCTTTTTAAGGGCCTTTTTGATATTTTGGGCAAGGGTTTTTTCAAAAAAAGAACGATTTTTGCCCTTTAAGCCTATTTCACTATAATGGCAAATGATTTTCATTTTTTAAATTTAGTATATTTTTGTTAAATCAATTCCAGTGTAATAATATTTTAAAATTTGAGAAAAATTAGCTCCTTCATTGGCAGCTACTATTCCTCCAATTTGTGGCATACCCACACCATGACCTCTAAGCTCTTTTCCTTTTCCAGGAGGATCGTTTTTAGATTTAAGGTAGGGAACGGGTTTGTGGGTCATATTTTTGTCTTCTGAGTTATAGGTTTGTCCATTAGTCTGGGCAAAATAATAAGCAAGTATTGGATCATTATCGTAAGTGGCAATAATTCCCTTTGTAGCATTAACGGCCTGTTTTAAATTGGGTTGATTTTGAGCTCGTTTATATCCCCTATAAACTTGATCAGCCTGGGTACCCCGTAAAGTAAAAAAGGGCTCTCCATCTGGTGTGTTTGTATATTTATTATTAAAATATCTAAACATAGCATAGGTTCTAGCTGCAATACTTTGGGCTTTTAAAAATTGACCTGGAGAAAGATCAGATACCTCAGCCAATCCTTGTAAATATTTTTCTAAAGTTAACTCGTTTATAAGCCAAAGGCGGTTAGTATTGGGGTTAAAATGTATTTCAATCTTTCCTTCAAACTGATTATGATTAACATCAGCTCCCCAAAAGGGGCCATTTTTCCAACTTGTTATTTCAAAAACTTGAGAACTATTATTTTTATTTTTAATGGTTAAATAAGAGTCGGTCATTAAAAGGCGGTTTCCATTATTGTCATTTAAGAAATATTTATTTAGATTATAGTCATAATCTATTTTTATTTTTTCTCCAGACGTATTTTTAACCAAAAGGTTGTTATTTTGATCGTAAATGTCATATGGTTTATTATTTATTGTCCTTATAACTATAGGGAGATAATCGCTTTTTTCTTGGGGTTCTATATATAAAAGACCCACCCTTATAATTGGACCATTAGGTTGGTTTTGCCATTTAAGTTTTTGTTTAATATCTAAGTTACTTGAAATATTTTGCCACCAATTAGTGGAGGTATCAATATCTGGTTCTGGCCCTGGCTTTATTATTGGTTCATTTGTTTCTGGTTCATTGATTTGACTTTCTTGGTGTTTGGTTTCTATTGTTTTAACTGCTATTTCTATTTTACCTCCTGGTATTTTTTCTCCATTATAAAAAAGATTAAATTTGGCCCAGTGAAGGCCAGGGGATTTAGGGCCTTGAATAGTAAATCTAAAAAGAGCGGTTTGGTCGGGATAAATTGTGGCAGCAGGGTTAACTCGATTAGGACTATAGCTTGTATACCAGGTTGAATGAGCTAATTTACTAGTTCCTCCAGACATAGTTCTAAGGGTTACTTTTTTATTTCCCTTGCCTTGCCAATTAATACTGCCAATATTTTTAAATTTTACCCAAAAGGTTTCAGTTTCTCCGGATTTTAGCTCTATAATACCGGCATGACTTTGAGCCACTTTTTCTGCTTTATAAAAATTTGCCATACCCTTTTTAGGTAAAGCAAAAATTAAAAGTAGTAATATAAATAGAAATTTTATTTTATTTTTATTTATTCTCATATGTATTTCATTTTAAGTGTAAAAGAAAACTTGGTCAAGATAAAACTATTTGGTATTATAAAAGTATATGAAATTAGAGATTAATATTTTTAAAAATACCTCTATCCACTTTTTAGGTAAGATTATAAGTCTTTTAATAAATATTGGTTTTTTTGCTATTGCGGCACGCTATTTAGGACAAGTGGGCTTTGGTAAATTTACTATAGTAATGGCCTATCTTCAAACCTTTTCTATTTTTGCTGATTGGGGGCTTTATATGATTTTTGTGCAAATGCTTTCTATTGGCAAATATAGCAAGTCTTACTTAATGAGTAATTTCTTTACCCTAAGAATCATAATCAGTATTTTGATATTAGGAGTTGGAATTTTAATAAGTTTTTTAATTCCTCAATATGGGGATTTAATTGAACTGGGCATAGCCATAACAGCAATATCTTTTATTTTTAGTTCTTTGGTTCAATTATTCACTGGGTTTTTTCAATATAAAATGAAAATGGGCAAGGTGGCTTTGGCAGAAAGCCTGGGTAAGGCAGCTCTTTTTGGTTTTGTTCTTTTAGCATCTCAATTTGATTTAGGGATTTTATTTATTTTAACAGGGGTAATAATTGGAAGTTTGGTTAGTTTTTTAATCTTGTTTTTTTCAATTAAAAAATATATAAACATTAAATTTGCTTTTAATATTGAATTATATAAAAAGGTTTTTCAAAAAACTTGGCCCGTAGGAGTTTCTATAATTTTAACAACTGTTTATTTTAAAGGAGACACAATTATTCTTTCTTTATTTAGACCCGCTTCTGAAGTTGGTATATATGGTGCAGCATACAGGGTATTAGAGGTTTTGATAATGTTTCCTCCTATTTTTATGGGCCTTGTTTTGCCTCATATGTCCCGAATGTTGGCTAAAAAAGCATTGAAAAAATTTAAAAGTATTTTCCAAAAATCTTTTGATTTTTTCATAGCTTTGATTATCCCTCTTGTGGTTGGTACTTGGTATTTAGCTGACAAAATAATGGTTTTTGTAGCTGGTGAGAGCTTTAGTGCAGCTGGGGGGCCTTTAAAAATACTGATAATAGCAACTGCTTTAATATTTTTATCTAGTTTAGGGTCTTATACTATTATAGCTCTTGAAAAACAAAAAAAAATGTTAAAGTTTTATGGCTTAGCTGTTTTTTTAGGCATAAGTGGATATATTGCCTTGGTGCCTAAATTTACTTATTGGGGTGCGGCAATAGTAACGGTTTTGGTTGAGGCTGTTGTTACAATAGGTGCTCTTATTGTCATTTGGAAAGAAACAAAAATTAATTTAGATTTTAAGGTTCTTAAAAAAAGTTTACTTGCAACCCTAATTATGGCTATTATTGGAATTTTAATAAAAGATTTTCATGTTATTTTAATGGCATTCTTATTTATACTAGTTTATTTTGGCAGCTTATTTATGTTAGGCGGAATTTCAAAAGATTTTATAAAAAAACTTAAATTCAAATAAAGATGATATATATTATATCTTTATTAAGCTTAGTCTTTATTTTAGCAAGCCTTAAAGATTTAAGGTTTTCTTTGGGTCTTATTTTATTGGGCCTGCCCTTGTATCAGGTTAGGTTTATGTTTTTAAGCATACCCTTAACTCTTTTAGAGACTTGGATATTTGTTTTTATATTTATTTGGTTTTTAAAAAAGGGCGGTTTTTTAAAGATTAAAAAATTATTTTTAAGCCTTGGTACTTGGAAGTGGATAATAATTTTTTGGCTTTTATCAGGTTTATTAGCAATAATTATTAGTCCAGACTTAAGAGCTGGGCTTGGTATTTTTAAGGCTTATTTTTTAGAACCAGTTTTAGTTTTTATGGTTGGCTTTGATATTATTAAGTCTAAAAAGGATTTTTCTATAATAATCTTTTTTACTGTTTGCTTGGGGGTTTTAGTATCTTTATGGGCAATACTTCAAAAGTTTTTTGGGGGTGGTATTATGAGTTTGGAGATTTTAAATAAACCAGAAGTTTGGCGGGCAACCGGGCCTTTCCCCCACCCTAATTTTCTAGGACTTTTATTAGGGCCTATTTTAGTTCTTGGATTTAGCTGGATTGTGTCTTTTTCTAAGACTACAACCTTTAAAATACTTGGTTTTATTTTTGTTTTTATTTTAGGGGCTGCTCTTGTTTTAGCAAAAACAGAAGGAGCTATTATTGGATCATTGGCTGGTTTTTTTATTATG
>DATFJC010000037.1:0-23680 GCA_035269445.1 Patescibacteria group bacterium | reverse complement strand
AACTAATATTATTTATAATGCTTGGCAATATTTACACATTGATCTGATATCCTTTCTAAATTAACTAAAATATCATTAAAGATAGGGCCATCTGAAACTGGCACCTTTCTTTCATAAAAACGTTTAGCATGATTTTCTTTGGCCATTTCTGTTAAGTCATCTACTTGCTCTTCCCTTTTAATAATTTCTTTAACTATAGCTTTATCTTGTTTTCTTATTAAAGGTTTTAAGTCAGCTACGCTTTTCTTTAAAAGAGAAATTATATTATTAAATTCTTCTTTAGCCTGCTTAGAAAATTTTACCTTACCCTCGTCTTTATATTTTGCTAAATTTGTGACATTATCAGCATGATCAGACATTCTTTCAATGCTATCTATAATTTCAGAATAACTAATAATTTTTTTGGCTTGTTCTTGGGTTAATTTCTCCCTTTCAATATTACTTAAATATTTCATTGTTTCTAATTGAAGACTATCAATTACAATTTCTATATAAGAAACATCTCTTACAACTCTGGAGTCAAAGCTATGAGTTAGGTTATAAGACTTATCTAGCATTTGCTTAGTTAAATCTATCCCCCTACAAAGCTCCTTCCTAACCCCACTTAAAGCCTTTGTGGGATTTTTTAAAAAACTTTTATTTAAATATTCGGTCCACAAAGGAACAAGATTGCTTTTACCAGGAATCATTTTTTTTATTAAATTTGAAAAAGGTTTAAGCCAAAAAATAAACAAAGCTACCAAAAATATATTAAAAAAAAGATGTCCCAAAGCTATTTTAGAACCAATGGTCTGAGTAAATAAACTTAAAAAATTCGCAAAATAGTCTATAAAGGGTAATACTAAAATAGCTGGTATTAATTTAAAAATCATGTGAGAATAAGCTGTGCGTCTAGCATCTATGCTTGAACCAATGCTTGCCAAAATCGCAGTAATAGTAGTACCTATATTAGCACCTAAAAATATTGGAATAGCTGCTTCAATGCCAATAAGACCTTGTTGGCCCAGTAATACTAAAATGCCAGTAGTTGCAGCACTTGATTGAATAACGGCTGTAAAAATTAAACCAACCAATAATCCTAAAACAGGCTTTTCTATGTTAGCTAAAAAATTAATAAACCAAACGCTTTCTTGAAAATGAGCCATAGCATCCCCCATTAGGCTAAGGCCAAAAAATAAAAGCCCAAAATAAAAAATTGCCTCTCCCACCACTTTTTTCTTATTTTTTTCTCCTCGACTAATAATCCAAATTAAAATTCCAATAATAATAAAAACAGGCGCTATTTCAGTTACTTTTAAGGCCACTAGCTGGGCTGTTATAGTAGAACCTATTGTTGCTCCTAAAACCACGGCTAAGGAGCTAAAAAAGCTGATAAGGCCAGCGCTAACTAAACCTACGGCTAAAACAGTGCTAGCAGAACTACTTTGAAAAAGAGCTGTAATAATTACACCTAAACCTAGGCCTTGGCTTGGTCTTTTAACTAATTTTTTAATTAAATTTCTTATTTTTAAATTAAAAATAAGCTGCATCTTCTTACTAAGACGCAACATACCAAAAATTAAAATAGCTAAACCAGTACAAAATAAAATAATTTGACTCAAAATCATAAATAAAAAACTTAGCTTTAGGAGCAGACCCTTTAAAGTCTGCTCCTGTTTTTTTACTTAGTTAGCTTCTCAAGCTTTTCCTTGCTTACGGTTACAATATTAAAATCATGACCAGGGTGTGCTAAATAGGTTTTCCTTTTACATACAGGACAAATCCCACTCCACATACCTATTATGTGATTATCTGGAATATTGGGATTAAGCTTTTGGGCACAATCTAAACATATAGCGCTATAAGGAAAAAAAATCTTTTCCATAATTACCTCCTTTTATATTTTAAACCTAAAAATATTATAAGTTTTTAAAACATATTTGTCAACAAAGAGCTTGCAAATTTTAAAATATTTATTAAAATAAAGACAAGCCGGAGTGGCGAAATTGGCAAACGCGTGTGACTCAAAATCACATGGGATTTATCCCTTGTGGGTTCAAGTCCCACCTCCGGCACTTTTAATAAAAAATAGGCTATTTTTTAAATTTTAAAAGATATATTAAAATAAAGAATAATAATAAAGAAGAAATTATAAAATATATCTTATAAGAACTTAAAACGCTCCAAAGATAATAATTTTTGTTGTTTAATTCTAAAAAACTTTTATTTTTAAATCCATTCTCTTGAATGGGTTTTTTATATTTCTTTGTAATCTCCATATCTTTTTTAAACCTTGGCAAAAGCTGTAATCTTTCATTATATTGACTTAATACACCCTGCACTAAAATTTCATCTCCAGCTGAAAACAAATCCTTATTAATATCAACATAATTTTTTAAATAAACTATTAACTCTTTTTTATCATCACTTATAAAAACTTTAGAACCAGTAATTTCTATTATCTGACCCTTGGTTTTTATAAAATAACCTATTAAAGCTTCATTGATTTCATTTAAATTAAAAAATAAAGGTGACAAATCACCTTTACCTAATACCTTAATATCATTTTTAGAATTAATCTTTATCCTTTTTTCATTATGAGCTAAAGAAATTTCCCCTTTTACCCTGACCTTATCTCCCACACTTAAATCAGGGAAATCTTTAAAATAAGAATATATTTGAGCCCCGTTTATATAAAAATATCTTTTACCTAAAATGCCTGGTGGCACTAAAACCAAGGAAGTTACCTCAACTTCCCTAGCCACTTTTAAGTCTTGGATGTTTGTAAGGGCCCTAGCTTGAGCCAAACTAAAACAAAGAACTAAAAATAAAAAAAATATTAAAACTATTTTTTTTGCCATACCTTAAAAGGTTTGATAAGTTTTTTAATTTTTTTAAAAATAATATTATAAAAAATATAAGCTTCTTTAATATTAAAAATCAATCCCAAAGCTAAATAAAAGGCAAGGCTAAGTGATCCAGCTAAAGCACCTTGCAAAAATACCCCTAAAAATGTTTGCATATTAACAAAATTAGCAACTGTCATTTTAACAACCTGTAAAAACATAATCATAACTCCAGTTATAATACCAGAAACCACTAAGGTGTAAATTATTTCTTTGTGATAAAGCTTGGCAATTTTTTTGTTAAAGTAAATATATAAAAGCAAAATATTTACAATAGAAGCAATGGCAAAAGCCAAGGCCAAGCCCCCTACCCCCATTGTTAAGCCAAGTATTATACAGGCTACAATATTTAAAACAAAGCTAATAACAGCGATAATAACAGGCGTTTTTGTATTCTGGCAAGCATAAAAACCTCTAGCAAAAATAGGAATTAAACTACGAGCTATTATAGAAAAAGAAAACCAGCCAAGCATTGTAGCAGTTAAAACAGTATCTTCCCAAGTAAAAAGACCTGCCCCTAAAATAATTCTTACAATTTGGGCTCTTAAAGCTATAAAAATAACACTAACCGGCACAGTAATAAAAATTATTACCCGGACTGTTTTAGAAAAATAATGAGAAAATCTTTTTATATCCCCTAAACTAAAACTACGACTAAGCATTGGAAAAATGGCTACTGCCAAAGAAATACCAAACAAACTAATAGGAATATGCACTAAATTAAAAGCTAAATTATAAACAGCCACCGCCCCTATTGTTAAAATAGAAGCCATAAAAGTCACTACAATGAAATTCATTTGATTGGCAGCCAAACCTATACAGCGTGGAACCATTAAAGAAATAATTCTTTTAATTGATTTGGTAAATTTAAAAATAGGTTTCCATTTAAAACCTGTTTTTAAAAATATTGGCAATTGAATTAAAAAATGAAGCACCGCCCCCAAAACCACTCCCCAGGCTAAACCTAGTATTCCTAAAGGTGTTTTTGTTAAAAATAAAACCCCTATTACAATTCCAATATTATATAAAATAGGGGCTAAACTATAAACTAAAAATCTTTGAAAGGATTTTAAAACACTCCCAACCACATTACTTAAGGTAAAAAATATTGTCCCGATCATCATTATTCTAGTAAACTTAATAGTTAATTCCTTAGCAGATAAAGAAAAACCAGGTACAATATAGGGTATTATAAAAGGAGCTACAATGAAAAATAAAACCGATAAAAAGAAAACTATAGCTAATAATAAATTTAAAATTCTATTAGTAAGCAACCAAGCCTTTTCTTTGTTTTTAGAATATATATTTAAAAAAACTGGAATAAAAGCAGAAGAAAAGGCGCCTAAAATTAAAGTTTGAAAAACAAAATCAGGCAGCCTAAAGGCAGCATAATAACTATCTAAAATCTCACCTGCTCCAAATGTGCTAGAAAGCAATCTATCCCTAAAAAGGCCAATTACTCGACTAAGTATAGAAAAAAGAGCAATAATCATTGCTCCGCCACTTATAGTATTGGCTTGATTCAAGGTTCGATTCAAAATTTTTTTAAACATGTTTTTCTACAAATTCTTTTATTTGTTTTTTAAAAGACTCTTTACTAAAACCCAGGGCATGTTTTCTTATTTTTTCAGGATCAAATTTCATATTTTCAAATTCTTTTACTTTTTTAACTAAACATTGACAGGTTTGTTCTTTAAAGAAAAGACCTGTTTTACCTTCTACTACAGTATCTAAGGCACCCCCTTTTTTATAAGCTATTACTGGTCGCCCAGAAGCCATTGATTCAACTGCTGTAATACCAAAGTCTTCTTTTTGGGGATGGATAAAGGCCCTAGCCTTTGACAAAAGCTCAGCTTTTTTCTCTTCTGAAACAAAACCTAAAAATTCAATATTAGGCCCAGCAATCTTTTTTAAGTTCTTGTCATTACCAGTGCCTACTACTTTTAAAGGTATTTTTAATTTATTAAAAGCCTTAATAGCAAGATCAACTCTTTTATAAGGCCTAAATCTTGAAATTATTAAAAAATAATCACCAATTTCCTTTGAAATTTTTAAATTTTTTGCTTCTACTGGGGGATAAATAACCTTTTCCGGTTCTCTAAAATAATAATTCTTGATTCTTTTTGAAACAAAATTAGAATTAGAAATTAAATAATCAGGTCTTTGAGCAGCAGATACGTCCCATTGTCTAAGCAAAGTTAAAATAGGTGGTAAAAATTTTTTAACCAAACGCTCAACTCCGCTTAAACTTTCAAGGTAAGTATAAGTATCAGACCATAAATAGCGAGTCGGAGAATGAATATAAGAAATATGCGTTGTGCTAGGCCTAGTAATAACCCCCTTACTATAAGCCGAAGAATCAGAAATAACTAAATCATAGTGAGATAAATTAAACCGCTCAACAGCACTAGGCATGAGCGGTAAATACCAACGATATTTCTTTTTAGCAAAAGGAAGATTTTGAATTGGAGAAACGCGTATATCTTTATTAGAAAAAGCCTTTCTCATTTCTTTTTTATCGTAAAAAAGTGTATATATAGGAGCTTTAGGCCAAATTTCAGAAAAGGCAGAAAGAACTTTTTCAGCTCCCCCATATTGAGTTAAAAAATCATGTACTAAGGCTACGCGCATAAATTATTAAAATAATTTTAAAGTAAAACTTTATTTATCTCTTTTCAATAAAAGAAAGGGGCTAGCTATAGCAATAGAAGAATAGGTTCCTACGCCTATACCAATCATCATTGCTAAAATAAAGCTTTGAATAGAAGCACCGCCAAAAAGATAAATTACGAGCAATACAAAAAGTGTTGTTAAAGAAGTATTTAAGGACCTAATTATAGTTTCATTTAAAGAATGATTAATAGCTGAAGCTAAATTTTTAAATTTCCCTAAAACAATGTTTTCTCTAATGCGATCATATATTACAATTGTATCATTTACGGAATAACCTAAAACCGTTAAAAGAGCGGTTACAAAAGCAACATTTACCTCTACTCCAGCAAAGTGTCCAAAAACAGCAAAAAACCCTAGCAAAATAATTACATCATGAAAAAGGGCTGCTAAGGCTCCTAAACCATATCGCCAGGATTCTCTTTTGCCAGCAAATCTAGCCACTTTTCTAAAAGCCCAGGCTACATATAAAATAATAGCTAAAAGGGCTAAAATTAAAGAAATTTTAGCTTTTTGAGTTAATTGCTTTCCAATTACAGGGCCAATAGAAGTATAGGTTTCTTCTTCAAATTCTCCTAAATTATTTAAATTATTAACTATTTCTTGATGAGTAGCTTCTTTTACCTCAGCTCCGGTCTCGCTTTTAAATTGCATTATAAAAGTATCTTCTCCGCTTTTTTGAACTGTAATATCACTTAATTTTAAACCAGATAATTGACTTTCAAGTTCCTCAATGCTGGGAATTTTTTTAGAAAAACTAACCTGCATCATGGTTCCTCCTGTAAAATCAATCCCCAAGTTCAAGCCAAATAAAGCTAGAGCTATAATAGAAACCATTATTAAGGCACCTGAAATAGTAAAAAATATTTTTCTTTTCTCTACAAAATTAAACATATGTTTTTATTCTTTTATCCTTAATCTTAAAAAAGTTTTAGTTATTACCATAGCACTAAACATACTTACAAGAACCCCAATACCAAGAGTCAAACCAAAACCCTTAATTAAACTAGCCCCAAATTGATACAAAATAAAACAAACTATTAAGGTGGTAATATTTCCATCCCTAATTGCGTTCCAAGCATGTCGAAAGCCATCTCTCAAAGAGTTAGCCCTTGATTTTCCTAATCTTTTTTCATCTTTTATTCTTTCAAAAATTAGTATATTAGCGTCTACCGCCATACCTAGCGACACTACAAAGCCAGCTACACCAGCCAAAGTTAAGGTAACAGGGATTAGCTTGAATAAGGCTAAAACCAAAAGGGTGTAAATTAAAAGGGCTAAAGAAGCTACAACTCCCTTACCCTTATATAAAAGTATCATAAAGGCAACAATGACTAAAAATGCCAAAAGTCCGGCAATAAAACTTTTTTGAACTGATTCTTTTCCTAGGCTAGGGCCAATGTTTTGTTGACTAATAATTTCTATTGGCACTGGTAAAGCTCCAGCAGAAAGCCGACGAGCCAATTCTTTCGCCTCTTTAATGGTAAATTGGCCTGTTATAACCGCCTTGCCACTTTTAATAGGCTCTTGAACATTGGGCACACTAAGGGGTGAACCATCCAAAAATATTGCTACTGGCTTCCCTACATTTCTTTCAGTAATTTCTCCAAATAATTTCTTCCCTTCATCATTAAACTCCAGTGTAACCTCGGGTTGATTATTTCTAGAATCAAAAGAAATATAAGCATCCTTTAATTGTTTTCCAGTTAATCCAGTATAGCTCCATTTTGGAGATTGTTGAACTTGAGCTTCGGAAATGGTTGAAAATAAAATATGACTAGCTTTAACTTGTTTTATTTTTTCATCATCTTCAGAAGGTTGAACCCCTTCTTGAGAGTCTTGATTATTTTCTTGATTTACCATTCTTTCGTCAAGCTTTTTAATAATATGATAACCAAATGGGGTTTGAATTAATTTATCAGTTATCTCGCCTATTTCTAATTCTTCAAAAGCCTGCTCTTCAAAAGCTGGCACCATCTCTCCCTTACTAAACCAACCTAAATCACCACCTTGATCTTTTGAGCCAGGATCTTCTGAGTACTTTTCAGCTAATTTAGAAAAATCTGCATTAGATTTTTGAGCTTCTTTTAAAACTTGCTGAGCCTTTTCTTTAGTTTCTTGATTTGTTTTTTCTATAGATTGTTTTTCTTTATCTGTTAAACCACTTCTTTCTGATTGTTCTTTAAATTCTAAAATTGGCGTTTCTCCAATCATTTCAATAGCAGCATTAGTATCTTTTATACCAGGAAGACTAACTATAATATGTCTATCATCGCCTGACTGGGCTGTTCTAATGTCTGGCTCTGTAACACCAAAAACATTAACCCGCCTTTCTATAACATCCCTAACCCCTTGTATTGCAGTATCTTTTTTCTTATTAGGAATATCACTAGTATCAGTATCATATACAAGTTGGGTTCCGCCCTGCATATCAAGCCCAAGGTGAATTTTTTGCTTAGAAAACCAATTATGACCTGGTACCCAAGAGGGAACCTGAGGTATATTAATAAGTAATGCTAAAATTGCTAAAATGATAATTGTTATAAAGGTTGTCCAAAATTTATTGTCTTTCATAATTAATTATTAGATATAAAAACGTCCCTGGGGAACGCAAATTTTAATTATTATTTTAATTGTATCAAATTAAAAAAATTAATCAAGGACCAATCTCTTAATAATTTATTCATACTTTGGATAACAACATTTCTTGTATTTTTTGCCAGAGCCACAAGGACAAGGATCGTTTCTACCTATCCTTTTTTTATTATCAACCACCTGGCCTATCGCAGACTTATCCTTTAAGCTAGAACTTTTTTGAGAGCCCTTTATATTAAGTTCTCTTTTTGGTTTTTTAATAGCATCTTTTGCAACCCCTAACTTAAAAACAGAAAAACTAATTTGCTTATTAACAGCATCTAAAAGTTGACTAAATTTTTTATAAGATTCTCTTTTATATTCTACCAAGGGATCTTCTTGACCATAAGCTCTTAAACCTATACCCCCTTTTAGGTTTTCTATAACCTGAAGATGATCAATCCAATAATTATCAATACTTTTTAAAATTAGCCTTCTCATCACCAAAGAAAAAACTTTATTATTATCTAGATCCAGATCCTTACCAGAATCATTTAATTTCTCTTTTAATTCTAGTAATTTTTCATTACTAAAATCTTTTAAAAAATTAATGATCTTTTTTCTTATATTTACTAAATTTTCTTTTTTTTGTAGAATTACTTTTATTTCTTTTTTTATATCATCAGAAAGAGGCAATAAATTTTCCATTGTTTCAATAAGCTCTTTTGAATTAACTCCACCAAACTCTTGAGATTTAATATGAGAATTAACTATATTCTCAATTTCTTTTCCAATTATTTTAAGAATCTCTTGCTGAACCTCTTTTTCGCTCATATCTAAAACCTTTCTTCTTTTACTATAAATTGCTTCTCGATGTTTATTTAAAACATTATCATATTCTAATAAGTGTTTTCTTGTATCAAAATTATAACCTTCTACTTTTTTTTGAGCTGAAGCAATAGAATTAGAAACTATTTTACTTTCAATTGGTTGATCTTCAGGAATATTTAAGGTTTTCATAATAGAAGAAACCCTAGAACCACCAAATATTTTCATTAAATCATCTTCTAATGAAACAAAAAATTGAGAAGAGCCGGGATCACCTTGTCTGCCTGAGCGCCCCCTTAATTGATTGTCTATTCTTCTAGCTTCGTGCCTTTCTGTTCCTATTACATGAAGACCACCTAAATTTTTAACTTTTTCTTGTTCTTTTTTTTCAGGTGGATTACCTCCAAGCACAATATCAACCCCCCTACCCGCCATATTAGTTGCTACAGTTATTGCTCCTAGCTTACCAGCCTGAGCAATAATTTGGCCTTCTTTTTCATGATTAGTAGCATCTAAAACCTTACAAGTTAAGCCAGCCCTACTAAGCATTTCTTTTATAATTCTGTTTTTTTCTATAGCGCCAACTGTTTTTTCTCCTACTGAAAAACCACCTGTACCAATTAAGATAGGTTGGCCTTTTTTATGTCTTTTTTTAACATCTTCAACTATAGCTCTATATTTTGCCTTTTCTGTTCTATAAACCTTATCTGATAATTTTTTTCTAACCAATGGCCTGTTAGTAGGAACAATTACTACTTCTAAGTCATAAATTTTATGGAACTCTTCTGCTTCAGTGGCAGCAGTACCTGTCATACCTGATAATTTATCATAAAATCTAAAATAATTTTGAAAACTAATTGTTGCCATTGTTCTAGATTCTTTTTTAATATCAACGTTTTCCTTGGCTTCAATAGCTTGGTGAACCCCTTCACTATATCTTCTACCTGGCATTAATCGACCTGTAAACTTGTCCACAATTACAACCTCACCAGCCTTAACAATATAATCTCTGTCTTTTTGAAAAAGAGCCTTAGCTTTTAGAGCTGCTTCAATGTGATGAACCAATTCAATATTATTTTTTTGCCAAGGATCTTCTCCCAAGGCATTAGCTAATTTATCAGAACCTTTTTCAGTTAAACTAACAGATCTTGTTTTCTCATCTACTATATAATCTTTTTCTGGAGATAGGGTTTTAACTAAATGGGCAAGCTTATAATAAAGCTCATCTGACTTTTGGGCTGGCGATGAAATGATAAGCGGTGTCCTTGCCTCATCAATCAAAATACTATCAATTTCATCAATAATAGCAAAACTGTGTCCTCTTTGTACTCTTTGCTCCTTGGAATAAACTAAATTATCTCTTAAATAATCAAAACCAAATTGATTATTAGTGCCATAGGTAATATCAGCTTGATAAGCCTGCTTTCTTGAAATTGGCCTAAGATAAGCCTCCTCTACTTTAAAATTACCTAACTCATCTCTTTTTTTATCAATTTCTTCCTTGTCTTTATCCCTTACATTATCTACATATTCTGGATCATAAATAAAAGCCTTATTTTGAACAATACAAGAAATACTAATGCCAAGGGCTTGATAAATTTGCCCCATCCAAACCGTATCTCTTTTTGCTAAATAATCATTCACTGTTATTACGTGGACCCCTTTACCTTCTAAGGCATTTAAAAAAATTGGAGCAGTAGAAGTTAAGGTCTTACCCTCACCTGTTTTCATTTCAGCAATTTTGCCCTGATGTAAAACAATCCCTCCCATTAGCTGGACATCATAATGCCTTTGATTAAGGGTTCTTTTAGAGGCCTCTCTTGCTAGGGCAAAAGCTTGAGGCAAAACTTCGTCTTTTGTTTTTTTACCAGATTGAATTTTTTTTCTTAAATCCCCACTTCTTTCTTTTATTTCCCTTTGGGTTAGTTTTTTATATTTTTCTTCCAAAGCATTAATAGCTTCAACCTGGGGCTGAAGTTTTTCTAATTCTTTTTCATTGGGATCTCCAAAGATTTTAGTTATTTTTTGCAGAATTGACATATTTAATTATATTAACAAATAGCCAAAAATAAACAAGCCTAAAGCTTATTGACAAATCTACTTTTTTTTATTATTATAATAAAAATTATGCTATTTATAAATAAAATAAGAAAGGAGGATTAAAATGAGTAGCGGTATAAGCGATCTTTTTGATTACGGAGCAGAATTAAGTAGCTCAGTTCAATCTAAATCAAAAATCTCCTTAACAGAGCTTTATGAATTTGGTAAATGTTTAACCAAGATCATCGAGTCGAAAAAAGAGAGCAAGGAAAAAAGAAAATGCTTAATGGAGGCCATTAAGACTAAGGGCATTTTGCACGGCACAAGAGGCCTTGAAGATATTGAAATTTTTCTAAAAAAGTTTGAGATTTCAAAGCCTGCAAAAAATCAAGTTATTTCCTGCCTTAGAGAGGTTGAGGAAAAACTGATTAAGCTCTGAACAAAAAACAAAAACTCTTGTATTTTAAAAATTACAAGAGTTTTTTCTTTTAATGTTTAATTATTTTTTTTTGACATTTAGGGCAAAACCTAGCCGTTCTTGAACCTACTTTAACTTTTTCAATTAAAGAAGAACACTGAGGGCACTTTTCTCCGTCTTTGCCATAAACCTTAAGTAATTTAGAAAACTCTCCCTTTTTCCCCTTGGGAGTTCTATAATCTGAAACCGAGGTTCCATTATATTTAATGGCCTGTTTTAAAATTTTTTGAGCTGCATTATAAAGCCTTTTCAACTCTTTTTCAGTTAAATTATTTGCTTTTTTAAGGGGGTGAATTCTTGCCCTAAAAAGAGCTTCATCTGAATAAATGTTTCCTATACCAGCAATAACACCTTGATCCATTATGGCCTTTTTTATGCTTGTTCTTTTTTGTTCTAATCTTTTTTTAAATTCTTTAAAATCAATTTCTAATATCCCTGGACCTAATTCCTTGTCAAGATCTTTTTTTATTTCTTTTGTTTTTGCCAGGACTATTTTAGCAAATTTTCTAAGATCAGATAAAGCCATTTGATGGCCATCTTTAAAAAAGAATATAAAATGAATATAGCTATTCATTTTATCACTACTCATTAAGCCCTTAGTTTGACTAACCCAATTACCCTTTTCCTTTTCTTTCCATTTACCATACAAAAGATGACCAGTTAATTTTTGATGGATTAATAAAGAATAATCATTTGATAAAAGAAAAACAATATTTTTGCCTCTTTGTATAATATCTTTTATTTTCTTGTCTTTTATTGTTGACTTAAAATAAGAAAAATCAGCTGGCTTTTTTACCATTTTTTCCCAATCAGTCCAAACCTTTTTAATAGTTTTGCCAACTAGATATTTTTTTAATCCATTAACTGTAGTTTTAACTTCTGGTAATTCTGGCATGATTAAAATTCACCCTTTTTAGCTTTTCTTCTTGCCTTTCTTCTTCTTGATTCTTTGTAACCTTTATATTTTCTAATCTGTCTTCCTAATTCATCTACCACCTTATCTAAACCATCTTGAAGATTGGCTTCTCTTTCTTCAGATCTTATAAGTTTGTTTGGTAACTTTAAATTAACCTCTATTCGAAAGCGTTCATATGTGTTATGAGACTCATTATAACTTAAATCAAGTTTAGCCTCCCAAATATCTACCGCGTATTTATTAAGCTTGTTTAGCTTTTTTCTAATCTCTTCCTTGTCATTAGAGGTAAGTTTAACATTTTGCAAAAAATATTTGAATTCCATAAAATTTATTAATTATTTAGTTTAATAAAATTTAAAATGATAGGGTAAGCTTTTAGCTTACCCTATTTACCCCGGCTTAGATCTCGTTCATTACAATTTTGCCCTTGATTTGCATCAAGACGATGCCTTTGTGCAAGTCAAGAACAGTTGTTTGCCCTTCTTTTTCCATAAGAGCAAACCGCCCTGGAAAAACTAAAACCTTTTTCCAGCCCTTTTTCTTCATTTCAGCCAAGGTGAGTTTTTTTTTCTTTTCTGACATAATTCCTCCTTAATATTATTTTAATTTAAATCAAACTTGCTCCAACCATTTCCAAGGGTACTTTTATATTCATTAAATTTAAAATAGTCGGAGCCACATCTGCTAGTACCCCACTAGGAGTTATATTATACAATTCTGGCATTTTGTCAAGGGGTATAGCTTTTTTAAAATCATTATTAACTATTATAAAAGGGACAGGACTTTTATTATGTTTTTTATCTATCTCACCAGTAATAGGGTCTACCAAAACTTCAGCATTCCCATGGTCAGCAGTTATTAAAAAATGCCAATCTTTTTCCAAGGTCATTTTAGCAATTTCTCCTAAAGCATAATCTAGATATTCAATTGCCTTGACTGTTGCCTGAAGATCACCAGTGTGAGCTACCATATCAGGGTTGGCAAAATTTAAAACTATAAAAGTATAATCATTACTATCAATTGCCCAAAGAGTTTGATGAAGTAATTCTTCAGCTGACATTTTAGGTTTTTTTGCATAAGAACTAACCTTGGGAGAAGGAATAACAATTCTTCTTTCAAGAGGAAAGGGAGCTTCTCTACCACCATTAAAAAAATAAGTAACGTGAGCATATTTTTCGCTTTCTGCAATATGAGCTTGTTTAAGACCTTTGTCAGATATAACTTTAGCTATTGGATTATTAACCCTTACTGAAGGAAAGGCGACCTTATCAGGTAAGCCTTTTTCATATTCATTCATTGCTACAAAAAATAAATTACTTACCTTTTTTCTTGGAAAACCCTTAAAATCTTTTTTTATAAAACTTTTTGTTATTTCCTTAGCCCTATCACCTCTAAAATTAAAAAATATTAAGCCATCTTTGTCAGATACCTTGGCTTTGGGCTTAGCCTTTTTAGTTATAACTGTTGGCACAAATTCTTCATCATAAATCTTCTTTTCATAAGAAGATTTAACAGCTTTTATTGGATCTTCAAATTCATTTTCAGAAATACCCTTTACCATTGCCAAGTAAGTTGTTTCAATTTTCCCCCAATTTTTATCACGATCCATTGCAAAGGAGCGTCCTGAAATTGTAGCAATTTCGCCTAAACCTAAGCTTTGACACTTATCTATAATCTCTTTTATTTGTTTTAAGCCAGCATTAAAAGCCGTATCTCTACCATCTAAAAAAACATGAATATAAACTTTTTTTAAATCATTTTTTTTAGCCATTTCTAAAAGAGTATATAAATGCAAAACAGAAGAATGAATTCCACCATTAGAGCAAAGCCCCATTAGGTGAAGGGAGGAATCATTTTCTTTAACATGTTTTATAGCTTTTAAAAATTCCTTATTTTTTTGAAATTCTCCTCTTCTTATGGCTCTATTTATTCGTGGAAGCTTTTGCCAAACTATTTGACCAGCCCCTAAATTTAAATGACCCACTTCTGAGTTGCCTGGCTCTCCCCAACCTAAACCAACCGACTCACCAGAGGCCTGAAGGGTAAAGGTGGGAAAATTACGCACCAGTTTATCATAAACTGGCTTTTTAGCTAAAGAAACAGCATTACCCTGACTTGGCGAGGCAATACCAAAGCCATCTAAAATTAAAAGTAAAGCTGGTTTAATTTTTTTATTTGGCATAATTACTTTTTAATTAAAGAATTACCAGTCATAATATCAGGCTTTTTAATTCCAAATATATCTAAGATAGTCGGAGCAACATCACTTAATTTACCTGATTTTTTTAATTTATAATCTTTATCACTAATAATAGCAAAAGGGACAGGATTAGAGGTGTGACGGGTTTCTATTTCTTTTGTTTTGGGATTAATCATTTCTTCCGGACCACCATGATCAGCTGTTACAACAACTATGTATCCCTTTTTTCTCATTTTTTTAGTAAGGGTTTTAACCTTTTTATCTAAAAATGTTAAACCCTTAATTGCTGCCTTAATATCACCAGTGTGACCTAACATATCTCCATTGGGAAAATTCACTGTTATAAACTTATAATCTTTTTCTTTTGTCTTTTTTAAAATAGCTTTAACTATTTCCTCAGCTTTCATAAAAGGAGCTTCCCTATATGACATTACGTTTGGCGAATCAATAAGCAACCTATCTTCTTTAGAAACTGGCTTATCATAACCGCCATTAAAGAAAAAAGTAACATGGGCATATTTTTCAGTTTCTGAAACATATAATTGTTTTATGCCATCTAAAACAACTGGTAAGCTTTGCTTAATTTCAGTAGAGGGATAAGCCACTCTAGCGCCTCCTAAATTAGGCCCAAAATCAGTTAAAGCCACAAAAAATGTATTAGGGAATTTTTTTCTTTTAAAAGTTTTAGGATTCTGTTTTAAAAAATCATCCTGAACAAATGCTTTGGTAAGCTGCCTGGCTCTATCTGAGCGAAGATTTAAGAAAAACATCAAATCACCATCCTCCACCTTAGCTACTGGTTTTTTATTTTTTTCTATTACTGTTGGGGAGATAAACTCATCTGTTTCTTTTCTATTATAACCCTGAAGTATTGCTTCTTTACCTGAATCAGCTTTAAAACCTTTTCCCAAAACCATAAGATCATAAACTTTTTCAATTCTTTCCCAGGTTTTAGTTCTATCCATGGCAAAAAACCTTCCCGCCACACTAGCAATTTTTACCTTAATAGAATGATTATTATTTTTATGATGATTATTCATTTTTGTTTCAAATCTTTCTAAAATTTTAGGAGCTGCATGTTGGCCTGAATCTCTACCATCAGTAAATAAATGTAAATAAACTTCTTTAATATTTTGCTTATCTAAAAAATCTATCATAGCCAACCAATGCTCAGGACAAGAATGAGGGCTGTTATCTTCGGTAATAAGACCCATTAAATGAACTTTTCCTTTTGTTTTTTTTAAGTGTCTTATACCTTCTAAAAAAGCAGGGTTTTTAAAAAACCTGCCATCTTTAATAGTTTTTGAAATATAAACTGCATCATCTAAAACTACTCGACCTGCTCCCAGGTTTAAGTGACCTGCCTCTGAATTGCCAGGCTGCCCTTTGGGCAAGCCTACACACTCTCCATGAGCACAAAGCTTAGTAAAAGAATGAGCCCTTAATGAATCAAAAAAGGGTGTATCTGCCCGAGCTATAGCATTTCCTTTACTTGCTGGAGCCAATCCCCAGCCATCCAAAATCATTAAAATTACCTTTTCCTTAATTTTAGATTTATCAAACATAAAATTTTATTATTTTTTATTTAACTCCCTTTCAATCTCTAATAAGCGGTTGTACTTAGCCACTCTTTCCCCTCTATTTGGAGCACCTGCTTTAATAAAGGGAGCATTAGTAGCTACAGCTAAATCAGATATAAAAGAATCATTTGTTTCTCCAGATCTGTGAGATATAACAAAGTCAAAATGATTTTCACTAGCCATTTTTATACATTCCATAGTTTCAGTTAAGGAGCCAATTTGATTTGGTTTAATTAAAATAGAATTACCTGCCCCTTTTTCAAGACCTAGCATTAAACGATCAGTATTGGTTGTAAAAAGATCATCCCCTATTACAAGGAAATCTTTATCAATTTTTTCCATTTTTTGACTAAATTCAACCCAGGCATCCCAATCATCTTCATCAAAGGGATCTTCCATTAAGCAAATTGGATATTTTTTAATCCACCTATCATATATTTTAAGCATTTCTTTTGCTGTTCTTTTTTTAGACTCAAACTTATATTTGCCTGTTTTAGGAATATAAAATTCTGAGGCAGCAATATCTAAACCAAAAAACATATCTTTACCAGCCCTTACTTGGGCGAGGTCAAAAGCTTTAACTAAAAATTCAAAAACATCAAAACTAGAACCAAGTCTAGGGGCAAACCCCCCTTCATAGCCAACCCCAGTACTAAAACCATTGGCTTGTAAAATATTTTTCAAAGCCCAAAAAGTTTCTACTCCCATTTGTAACTTTTTAGCAAAAGTATCTGGTCCAGTTGGAACAAGGCTATGCTCTTGAACATCTAAACCTGCATCTGAATGAGCCCCTCCATTTATTATATTAAAAAGTGGTGTTGGTAATTTAAATTCAATATAAGGCAATGCGTAAGCTTGTCTAATAAACTTATAAAGAGGCAAGTTTTGATCTTTGGCTCCAGCCCTAGCCACTGCCAAAGAAACTCCTAAAATAGCATTAGCTCCAACCTGAGACTTATTTTCTGTTCCATCAAGCTCTATCATATATTTATCTATCACCTTGGGATCTGGCTCTAACCCCTTTACCTCAGGACCAAGTTTTTGATTAACATTAAAAACAGCCCCCTTTACTCCCTTGCCTTTAAATCTTCTATGATTTCTATCTCTTAATTCTAGGGCCTCTCTTTGACCTGTAGAAGCTCCAGAAGGGACAGAAGCATTAGCATAAATGCCATTTTCTAATTCTACTAAAACCTTTAAAGTGGGAATACTCCTGGCGTTTAAAATTTCCTGAGCTGTAATTTTTTTTATCTTTGACATAAGAATTGTATTATTGTTTTAACTTATTAATAGCTAAAAGATAACCCTGAGACAAAAACTTTAAAAGCGAACCCCCGCCAGTTGAAACAAAAATATGATTGTGTTTTTGTTTAGAATAATTAGTTAACTTAAAAAGGGCTGTTACTGTCTCCCCTCCTCCAACCAAAACTTTAGCCTTTGTATTTTTTAAAATAGTATTTGCCAATTCAATGGTTCCTTGGCTAAAATCTTTTTTCTCAAAATAACCCAAAGGACCATTCCATAATATCATTTTAGCATTTTCTAAGATTTTAGAAAAACTTTTAATTGTTTTTTCTCCTATATCATAAAATTTAATTTCTGGAGCCTTGGTTTTAGAAAAATCTATTGGCAAAACAATATTTTTGTTTTTTAAAAGCTTTTTTGATTTTTTAATCATTTCTGGCTCATAAAAAGAATCTTTAATATCTCCCCCCTTGGCCTTAACAAATGTATTAGCTAAACCTCCGCCTAAAAGAATTTTGTCAGCTGAATTGGTTAACTTTTTTATTGTTTTAATTTTAGTGGCTGCTTTAACGCCCCCCATTAAAACAACAAAAGGGTGCTTTGGGGAATTAATAAAAGTATTAATATTTTCAACTTCTTTTTTTAATAAAATTCCAGCAAAACCATTTAAATAATCTAAAACACCATAAACAGAAGCATGTTTTCTATGACTTACCCCAAAAGCATTATTAATAAATATGTCTTTACCATTGGCAAGTTTTTTAGCAAACTCAGGATCATTTTGCTTTTCTCCAGGATAAAACCTTAAATTTTCTAAAAGCAAAATATCACCTAAATCTAACTCTTTTATTTTTTCTTCAACTTTTTCACCAATACAATCATTTATAAATTTAGTTTTGGGTAAATACTTTTTTAAAGAATTATAAACTGGCTTTAAGCTAAAATTATTATTTCTTTTTCCTTTTGGCCTTCCTAAATGACTTATTAAAATAACCTTAGCACCTTGTTTTTTTAAGTATTTTATAGTGGGTAAAGCTTTTTTAATCCTAAAATCATTAACCACCTTACCTTCTTTAATAGGACAATTAAAATCAACCCTTACTAAAACTTTTTTATTTTTTAGGCTTTTAATATCTTTAATTGTTTTCATAACATTAATAATTTATGAGATTAACCAATTATAAGTCTTTTATTACAAACTTTTCAAATATTTTTGATAAGGCTTAACAATTTCCGGATCTTTTTCTTTTATAGCATTTATTAATTGTTTAAAACCATTTTTTGCCACTCTAGCCCTTGGCTCAAGCTCAACACCTTGCTTATAAATCTCTAATCCTTTTTTATAATTTTTTTCTATTACATAGCTTTTTGCTAATTCAAAATAAATTTGCTGTCTTTTAGGGGAATAATTCAGGCCTTTTTCTAAAACCTTTTTAGCATCATCCACGTAACTATCCCTGTATTTAAAAGCTAGGTTATAAATTGTTCCAAGATATAATAAAACCCGAGCATTTTTAGGATAAGTCTTAGCTGATTTTTCATATTCTGAAATAGCAAACTCTGTCATTGGTATTAAAATATCAGGATCTAAATCTTTTTTATTATATTCTTTAGTTAATCTTTTAGCCAACTGTCTTCTAATTTCTAAACTTGTAAAGTTGGGATATTTTAAAGATTTTTTAAAATAATCAAAACCAGTTTTTAAATTTTTTTCCGAAACAGTTGTTGCAAAAGCGCCTAACCTAGACGACCTAAGGGGTTGAAAATTAAAATTATAAATACTTATTATTAAAAATAAAATAGCTAAAACTATAAATACTGGTAAGGGAAAACTGGGTTTTTTAATGTCTTTTTTTATTTTATTATCTTTATCAATTGTTTTACTTTGAGACACAAAATAAACTAAACCCAAGCTTAAATAAAAAACAATTAAAGGTGCTGGTGTATCAAAAACAAAAAGGTTTTGAATAAAATAAGCTAAAAACATTAAAGCCAAAACCAGTCTTTGCCAATTAAAACCATCTTCCTGTTTTAACTTAATATCATTTTTTTTCTTTTTAAATAAAATCCAAAATATAGCTCCAAACATTAAAATATAAATTAAAGTCCCTAAAGCCCCTGACAAAGATAAAAGATCTATTACTTGATTATGAGACTTATCAAACCAAGTAACTGAAACTCCTTTAGTTAAATTCCAGGGATTATAAAATTTATTAAAAACAAGATTATAATTTTCTATCCCCCAACCTAAAACAGGTCGATCCAAAAAGCCTTTTAAGCCAATTTGCCAGGATAAAAGTCTTGCTTTTGAGCCTTTTAGGCTTGTATTAGCCAAGCGCTTAATAGCAACAGGAGAATTTTTAACAAAATTAGAATCTTTTTCCAGCCTTATAAAAACAAAAAAGCCAATTATTAATATTAAAAAAGCTATTATAGAAAATCTTAAAATATTTTTTGTTTTCTTTTGAAATATTAAATAAATTAAAAAACTAACCAAAGCAAAAGCAAAGGCAAGTAAAGAAGCCCTGGTCCCGGTTAAAAGCATTATTGCTAAATTAAACACCAATAAAAATAAAACAATTATTTTATTTAATACCTTTTTTTGCTTTAAAAATAAAAAGCTACCCAAAAATACATGCATCATAGCATAAACCCCTAAAAAATCAGGGTTACCCAAGGTAGAAGACATTCTTTTTAACCCGCCCTTTAATAAAAAGTCTATGCCTAATTTTTGCCCTAAACCATAAAGGCCAACCAAAAAAGAACTAATTAAACTTGCCCATAAGAAAAGCTTCCAATATTTTTCTTTTTTAAAACAACTTATAATAATCAAAAACAATCCATAAAAATGATACATTGTTAAAAGACCAGTCATTCTCTCTTGAGTACTATAAAAGCTTTTATAAAAATTAGCTCCGAATATAGCACTTATTAATAAAACCCCCATAAAAGCAGTTAAAGTAAATACTAAAGGGTTTTTCCAATTTATTGTATATTTTTCTTTATTTTTAGAAAAAAGTCTTAAATATAACCAAAACACCAAAAGTATTTCCACTATTAATTGAAATAAAAGAGCTTTGGAAAAAATATAAGGGTATAAAACACCCTTATAAACAAAAAGCGGTAAAAGTAGAATTGCTACCACTCCCCACTTAATAATATTTAAAATTATAGATTCTTGTTTTACTGACATATTATTATAATACCACGCCTTAACAAAAAAACAAGAGAAGTTTATCCTGCCATTAACATAAAACAAGTAATCAAAACCATAAAATTTAATTTTTAATTAAATTCATCCTATCTAGATTCTTTAAATAAAAAAGCCCTTTTACTTAAAAGGACTTTAATTTAAATTTAATCTATTATTCTATTCTGAAGAAACTCCGTGAAATATTTTAGCTGCTTTTAAAATAGGCTGCATTTCTTGATACATATTAAATATTTTTTCTTCAACTGGACTTAAATTTAGATCTACTTGAATTGAATTTAGTTCTTTTAAAGAAATTATTTTTTCTTTATCTTCCCCATCACAACTATAGTTAATTTTTAAAACATTATCTTCTACTTTTATTTCATTAATATGAATATATCCTTTTTCTTTTACAAGGGCCTTGCTTTTTACTTCGCCTGACTCATCCCTATATCCAAGATACAATGTATCAAAACCAAAACTTGTACCATTTTCACTTGAATAAATCATATAACTTAGATCTTTTGACCCCTTAATCCTTTTAGGCTCTGAAGTATAATCTAGGCCAAGTCTTAAAGCCTTTTTATTTAAAACATCATTATAAAACTCTTTTTGTAATTCATCTTTTACATTTATCTCATGTTCATAATTGCCCTCCTCTCTTTCTTTTTCTTGTTTCTTTTTTTCTTTTACTTCTTCCCCATCTAAACTTTTACCCCTAATCTCAATTTCAAGATTTGGAAATTTTTGTTCTAAGATTCCTTTTACTCTATTTTTAGGAGCCAAACCATAATCTCCCGAAGCTTTATCAATTATCATCTTTCCATCTTCTGTATGAATATATCCACCACCAATTACACTTAAGTCTCTGTTATAAAGTTTTTTGGCAAACTTAACTATTTTCCTATGATAGTCTTTTTTTTCAATTGGCAAAGCCATAACATATTCTCTGCCATCATCATCTTGCATATAAACAAACTTATGTGACTTTTCTGGAGAACCAAGCTTTACAATAACCTTAGATTCTAATATATCTTCTGGAATTTCTTTTAAAACCCTCATATTTTCAATTAATTCTTCTTGGTTTTTTGGTTTTTTATAAAATTTTTCTAAGTTTTTTTCTATCTTCATAATTTAGCTTAATTTATTAAATTAAATATAATTCTATTTTTATATTTTTTTAAAGACTTGTCAAATAAAAGCATCTTTAAATAAAAAACAGAGGACGCTTTTTTGCGTCCTCTTTTTTCTTTAATCCTTGGCCTTATGGGCTTTGGACTTTTTAAGATCAAGCACGTGTGTTTTACCACACTTAGCACAATCAAAATGTTCAAAGCCTAACTCTTCATCTGTATAAAGATGATAAGAGTTATAAGTTTGGCAATGTGGGCATTTTTCAACTTTTTTGCCCAAAAGAATTTTACTTCTAGCCTTACCAACAATGCCTAACTTATCTAAGGCCTTTTTAAGGTCTTTTCTTAAAAGATAAACCTTATTAATTAGCTTTTCCATTATTACCCCCTCTTATTTCTTATTTTCTTTTCTAAGCCTTTTTTTATCAATCAAAATTGTTTTAGGTGGCTTAACCCAAACTTCAAGACCGTTGCTGGTCAAACATTTAAAATGCCAACCATCTTCTTTAAGAAATTGGGTAAAGGATTTCATAAAAATCTCCTTTTTTAATTTGTAAAGAATCTTGTTTACCAATAACTTAACACTTTTTTAAAAAACGTCAAGCCTAATTTTTTCTAAAAAATATAAAAAGAAGAGGACGCTTTTGCGTCCTCTTTTCTTAAAACTTCTTAAAAGCCTACAGTATGCCTTTTGCCACAGTTAGAGCATTTAAAGCCCTGCCAATTATGCTTTGAGCTATAATACTCAGTATAACAATTATAAGTATGACAATGTGGACATTTTTTAATATCTTCTCCCAATAAAAATCTTTTTCTAGCCTTTCCAATAATACCAGCCTTATCCAATCCTTTATCAAGCTTTTTTATTAGAACAAGAACTTCTTCCAGGGCATCCATTTCAATCACCTCCTCTTTATTTTAATTTGTCTCTTCTTCTTTCCTAACAATCAAGATTAAGTCTCTTTCCTTGCTCCAAACTTCAAAAAACATTAAATATGAACCTCTGTATTTCCATCCTCTACTTTGAAGCCATTCTTTGGTATAACGGTCTTTCATAATAACCCCCTTTTTAAATTTCCCCCTTATTTTTAAAGAATCTTATTTACCAATAACTTAACACTTTTTTAAAAAACGTCAAGTTTAATTTTTTTTAAAAAATAAATTAAATTTATTGACATTTAGCTTAAATATAAATAAAATATTAAATTAAAATTAAAAAAGAGGACTTTTTGTCCTCTTTTGTTTATTGTTAAAAACTATTTTTTATCATAAAACCTTATATGATTCCGGCCACAATTAGAACATTGAAACCTTTCCCAATTTTCTTTCTTATTATAATCTTTGGAATAACAATTATAAGTTTTACAATATGGACAAGTTATTATTTCTTCTCCCAGCATAAGCTTTTCTCTAGCCTTACCGACCATACCTGCTTCATCTAAAACTTTTTCAAATTCTTTGATAACAGTTTTTATTTCTTCTAAATTATCCATTTTATCCTCCTTTTAAATTTTTTTTATAAAAAGATCAATTTTTCAAATAATAACATAAAAATTTTAAAAAAACAACCCCTTATTAATTGACATTTAGCTTAAATAGAAATAAAATAAAATATATAATTATTTTTAATAACTTTAGTTATATACCTTATCACTTGGTTTAAATAAAAATGGCAATAAAAATTCTAAGAATTAATACAAAATATAAAGGCAGTGGGGCAGAAAAAACAGCTAAGACCTTAAATAGGGCCCTAAACGAGCTTGAAAATATTAAAAGCTTTTTTGCTTACGCTCGGGGTAAGAAAAACAATAAAATAAACTTTCTTCGCTTTGGTTTACCACACGAACCCTATATCCATGGCTTCTTGTCTAGAGTATTTGGCATTGAAGGGTATGGTAGTCACTTTTCAAGCCAAAGGCTTTTAAAATATATTAAAAA
>DATFJC010000036.1:0-5005 GCA_035269445.1 Patescibacteria group bacterium | reverse complement strand
ATTAGAGCAACCATAAAATATTTTACCTTTTCTGGTTCTTTTTTCAACCATATTAGACTGACATTCGGGACATTTTACATTAATTTCTTTAGGTTTATTTTCTTCAAGGGTTTCTGTATATTTACATTTTGGAAATCCAGAACAGGCCAAAAACTTACCATATCTTCCTGTTTTTATAACCATGGGCTCACCACATTTAGGGCACTTTTTATCAGTTTTTTCATCTTTGAATTGTTTTTCTATTTGATTCATTTTATTTTTTAAACGTTTATTAAATGGTAGATAAAAATCTTTTATCATTTTTTTATAATCTTTACCCTTGCTAGCAATTTCATCTAAATTATTTTCCATTTTAGCAGTGAATTCGTAGTCAACTATGTTTGGAAAATGATTTTTTAATAATTTAATTACTGTATTTCCTATTTTAGTAGGGTAGAATCTATATTGCTCTTTTTTAACATAATTTCTTCTTTGAATGGTGGAAATAATAGGGGCATAGGTTGAAGGTCTGCCAATCCCGTGTTTTTCAAGTTCTTTAATTAGCTTTGCTTCGGTAAATCTAGCTGGGGGAGTTGTAAAGTGTTGCTCAGGGTTAATTTTTAAAAGGTTTAAAGTTTGATCTTTTTTTAGGCTAGGAATATGTTTTTCTTTTTGTTTTTTAGGATATAATTTCATCCAGCCGTCAAATTGAGTAGAAAGTCCGCTTGTTTTTAAAATAAATTCCCTTGCTTTAATATCAGCCCTTATTGAAAGATATTTATATTTGCTCATTTGAGAGCTTAAGGCTCTATTCCAAATAAGCTTATAAAGTTTAAATTGATCTTTGGTTAGGAAGTCTTTTATTTTTACTGGATTTTTTTCAACAAAGGTAGGTCTTATAGCTTCGTGAGCTTCTTGGGCATTTTTAGACTTTGTTTTATATAATCTTTTATTACTATACTCTTTTCCAAAGTTTTTTTCAATATAGTTTTGGGCTCCTGAAATAAATTTACTAGCTAGGTTAAATGAATCAGTTCTGGGATAGGTAATAAGACCAACGGTTTCTTTGCCAAGTTTAATACCTTCGTAAAGTTTTTGAGCTAAATACATTGTTTTTTTAGAAGAAAAATTTAAGGTATTACTTGCCTGTTGTTGTAAGGTACTTGTAGTAAAGGGCGGTTTTGGGCTTTTATTTTTTTCTTTTTTAGTTACTTTTATAACCTTATAGTCAGATTTTTCAAGGGTTTTTAAAATTTCATTTACTTGTTTTTTATTAGAAATGTCTAATTTATTTATTTTTTTATTGTCTTTTTTATCTAATTCAGCTATGATTTTTTCTTTAAGGTCTTGAGTTTGAAGCTCAGTTTCAATTGTCCAATATTCCTTTGGTTTAAATGCTTTTCTTTGTTTTTCTCTTTCCACTATTAAGCGTAGAGCTGGTGATTGAACCCGACCAGCTGAAAGCCCCTTAACTACCTTTTTCCAAAGTAAAGGGGAGAGCTTATAGCCAACTAGTCTATCTAATATTCTTCTTGCCTTTTGGGCTGCTACTAAGTTTTGGTCTATTTCTCTAGGGTTTTTTAAGGATTTTTTAATAGCTTCTTCTGTGATTTCATGAAAGGTAATTCTTTTGGTTTTTTGATCTTTATTTTGGTCTGTTATAATTTTTTTTAAATGCCAAGCTATAGCTTCTCCTTCTCTATCTTCATCGCTTGCAAAAATTACAGTATCTGATTTTTTGGCAAGTTTTTTAATTTCATTAACTTTTTTTCTTTTTTTGGTTGGGATAACGTATTGAGGTTCAAAGTTTTTTTCAACCTCAATGCCAAGTTTAGATTTTGGTAAATCTCTAATATGGCCATTACAAGAGACAACTTGATATTTACCTCCGATAAAGCGACCAATAGTTTTAGATTTAGTTGGTGATTCTACAATAACTAACTTCATAAAAAATTTATTATTGACTCTGTTATTAATTTATGTTATCATATTATTAACATAGAAAAATAAAATTGACAAGGAGGAAGATATTAATGGACTTTAAAATTAAGCAGGTACTTAGAAAAAAAGAAGTAGTATTTGAGGTAATAGTTTTAGTCCATGATGAACTTGAATTAACCTTCCGTCTTATAAATGGAAGTCCCAAAATAGTGAGTCGGTTAATTCATGGTAGTGCCAGGCTTTGTGATAGTGAAAGATTAATTGTCCCTAGTGGCACTTTTAAGCAAATAGTGAAACAAATTAATGGTATCTTTAAAAAAGAACCAGAAAGGAGGAAAGATCCCCAATTAACATTATTTTAAAAAATTATGTAATATGGTGAGCCGTCTAAAAAAGGCGGCTCTTTTATTTATTGGAGAAATTGTTTATAATAAAAGGGTATGAAACAAAAAAGAATTATTATAACTGGCGGAGGGACAGCTGGATCAACCACTCCCTTGCTTGCCTTGTTTGATGAAATAAAAAAAAGAAAACCCAAGACTGAGTTTTTATTTATTGGGACAAGAAAGGGTATGCCTGAAAAAAGGCTAGCTAAAGCAAAAGAAATTAAATATAAATCTATTTTTTCTGGTAAACTTAGGAGATATTTAAGTTTTAAAAATTTACTTGATCCTTTTAAAATTATAATCGGATTTTTTCAGTCCTTATTTTTAATTAAAAAATTTAAGCCGGATGCAATTTTAGAAGCAGGAGGATTTGTAGCAGTGCCGGTTTGTATAGCTGGTTGGTTTTTTAAGATTCCAGTGTTTTTACATCAATTAGATGCTAAGCCAGGTTTGGCTAATAAGATTTTATCATTTTTTGCCACAAAAATTACTCTAAGTTTTAAAGATTTAAAAAAACACTTTCCCAAAGGTATTGTAACAGGTACTCCAGTAAGGAAAGAGATTTTAAATGGTAGTAAGGAGCAAGCTATAAAAAGGTTTAACTTAAAAAAAGATTTAAAAACTATTTTAATTATGGGGGGAGGAACAGGTTCTTCTCATATTAACAAGGTAGTTTTAAAAGCATTGCCTAAATTAAACAAAGTTTGTCAGGTTATTCATTTAACTGGTAAGGGAAAATTAATTAAAAAAAATGATTATCATTACAGAGCTTATGAATTTTTATCAGACTTAAAAGATATTTATAAAATGGCTGATATAGTTATATCTAGAGCTGGGGTAGGGGCAATAAGCGAACTTTCTGTTTTAGGTAAACCAACCATTTTTATTCCTTTACCAAATTCGCCTCAAGAAAAAAATGCTAATATTTTTTGTAAAAATAAGGCAGCTATTTGCATTAAAGATAATAATCTTAATAATTCTATTTTAGTTAAAGAAATTAAAGAACTTTTAAAGCAGAAAGGAAAAAGAGATAAGCTTTCTTTAAACTTAAAGAAAATGAATCATCCTAAGGCTAGCTTGGAAATAGTAGATATTATTTTTGAAAATATTTAATAATAAATAGTTCTAAATATAATCAAATAATTAATTAAAAAAATATGAATTTTTTAAGTCAAAATCAATTACTGGGTTTGTTAATATTACTTTGGGTTTTACCATGGACTGGAATAGCTTTGTGGAAGGCAGCTAAAAGGGGAGAAAAGGTTTGGTTTATAGTTATGTTTGTTATTAATACTTTTGGGTTATTAGAAATTTTTTATATTTTTGTTGTAGCTAAAGAATTAAGTTTTTGGCAAAAAATAAAAGCAAAGTTTAAATCTTTTTTTAAGAAATAAGTTATATATTTTATATGGAATGTCAAAAACAAGATAATCTTAAGTCTTGTCCTTGCAGTTATCCTGATTGCCCAAGAAAGGGTATTTGTTGTGAGTGCATAGCTTATCATAGAAAAAGAGGGGAGTTACCAGCATGTTATTTTTCAAAACAGGCAGAAGCCTCCTATGATAGATCAATACAGGCTTTTATAAAAGATCAAAATAAATAAAAATTATATGATTTTAGATAAGTTTCAAGATAGTCTTATCTGGATAGCTGAAAAGCTAAATAATCAAAACATTGGCTGGGCTTTAACAGGTAGTTGTAATTTAGCTTTTCAAGGGATTGATATTTCTTGGGTTAATGATATAGATATTATTGTTTTAGGATCTGATTTTAAGAAAGCAGAAATAATATTTAAAGATAATTTAGTTTATCCTGCTAAAAACAAAACAATGAATGAAGGCATTAAATTAAGCTATGAAACCTTTAAGTTTAAAATTAATAATATAGAGGTAGAAATTATTAAAGAAGGGGACTTGCGAAACAATTATTTAAGCAAAAAAGAAGATAAGCTTATTAAAAAAAAGTTAGACAAAACAATGATTTTTTGTTATCCCTTAAAAGTAGAACTAGCAGCTTACCAAAAACTTAGTCGTTTTAATAAGGCTGAGAAAATAAAACAATTTTTAAATAATAAAAAATAAAAAAATATTTTTATGGCTAATAAGGATTCTAAAAAACAATTAAAATTTTCTGCTAATGACGAAAAATTATCTGGTCATTATTCAAACATGATGCAGTTAAGGGTAAACAAGAATGAGTTTATTATGGATTTTTTCCTAGCTTCACCTCCTAAAGGAGAATTGCTTAGTAGAATTATTACCAACCCCTCTCATGCTAAAAGAATTGCCAATGTTTTAAGGAAAAATATTAAAATGTATGAAGAAAAATTTGGTGAAATTGAGTCAGATAAGGGGCCAAAAGCCAAGATGGGCTTTAAAGACAATTAAGAGTTTAAAGTTTTCCACAATTAACTTAGCACTCACCCTTGACGAGTGCTAAGTTTCTTTTTATAATAAAATTATGACCAAAAGACAACAAAAAATATTAAAATTAATTATAAAAAATTACATTAACACAGCCGAGCCTGTGGGGTCTAGGTTTTTAAAAGAAAGGTGTAGTTTAAATATAAGTAGTGCCACAATTCGTAATGAAATGGCGAATTTGGTTAAAGAAAGATATTTATCTAAGCCTCATATATCTGCTGGTAGGGTGCCAACCCTAAAAGCTTTTAAGTATTATATTGATAATTTATTAGAAGT
>DATFJC010000035.1:0-3658 GCA_035269445.1 Patescibacteria group bacterium | reverse complement strand
GTCGGGCTGCCGTCCGGGCTCTTTATACCATTTCAGCTCTTAAAAACCTAAGTCTTTACAAAAAAGAATTTAAAGAAAAGCTAAATGAATTTAAAGATGATGAAGATTTTAAAAAAGCCGCTATTAATCTTCTAGAAAATCACATTAAATCAGGTAAAAATGGAAATGAAAGTAATACTAAATGGGCTCTTTGGACTATTTCAGCCCTTAAAGACTTAGATATCTACAAAAAAGAAATGAAAGAAAAGCTAAATGAAATTAAAGATGATGATAATTTTAAAAAAACTGCTATTAATTTTCTAGAAACTGATATTAAAAGGGGCAAAAATGGAGATGGCGATAATGCTAACTGTGCTCTTGATACCATTTCAGTCCTAAAAAACATTTCTGAGCTTTGGCAAGATCTAGCTCAAGATAAAAAGGCAAGTATGGCAAGGGATAATAAAGAGAGTGAGGATATTCCTAAAAGGCCAGAATTAAGATAATGATTTTTAAATATCTTTTTTTATTACGCTTTTAAAGAAATAAAAAATTATATACAATATAAAAAAGTCTAGGTTCAATAAAAGTTATTTAATATATAAATTATGAAAAAAGTATATTTAGATTATGCAGCTACAACACCAGTTCATAAAAAAGTAAAAAAAGCAATGGAGCCTTACTTTTCCGATAACTTTGCTAATCCTGCTACCTTGCATCAATTTGGTCAAGATGCCAAGATTGGCTTAGACAAGGCCAGGAAAAGGGTAGCTAACTTTATTGGGGCTAAATCTAAAGAAGTTATATTTACAAGTGGAGGCAGTGAATCAGACAACTTAGCTCTTAAGGGCGTCTTTTTTAAATTAACTCAAAATAAAGATTTTACTCCTCATATTATAACTTCCGCTATCGAACATAGTGCAATTATAAATACTTGTAATTTTTTAAAGAAGCGAGGGGCAAAAGTAAGTTATATTAAGCCTGATAAAAATGGCTTAATTAATCCTGATGATATTAAAAAAGAAATAAATAAGAATACAACTATAGTTTCTATAATGCATGCCAATAATGAAGTGGGTACAATCGAACCCATTAAAGAAATAGGAAAAATTATTGCTAACGTTAAAAAAAATAGACAAGTAAATAACAATGATACCCCTATTTATTTTCATACAGATGCAGTTCAGACCCTTGGTCATATTCCCATTAATATAGATGATTTAGGGGTTGATATGTTAACTCTCTCAGCTCATAAGCTTTATGGCCCAAAAGGCGTAGGTGCCTTGTTTGTAAGAGAGGGGGTTGAACTTGAGCCTTTAATTCATGCTGGAGAACAAGAAAGAGAAAGAAGGGGCTCAACTCATAATACGCCAGGAATTATTGGTTTGGCAAAAGCAATAGATATC
Organism: Patescibacteria group bacterium; assembly: GCA_035269445.1. GTDB lineage: Bacteria > Patescibacteriota > Patescibacteriia > UBA2591 > UBA6264 > DATFJC01. Next base: position 2,273 of record DATFJC010000035.1, on the reverse strand, counting down.
GCTGACTCTGAAATGAAAGAAGAAAAGGAACGTCTTATAAATTTAAGAAATTATTTTTTGCAAGAAATTAAAAATTCCATTAAAAGGGTTCAATTAAATGGTCACCCTAACAAAAGATTACCCAATAATCTTAATGTAACTATAAAGGGAGTAGAAGGAGAAGCTCTTTTAATGTCTTTAGATGAAGCGGGCATAGCTGTTTCTACTGGCTCTGCTTGTTCTTCGACTAGACTTATTCCTTCTCATGTTTTAATGGCAATGGGGATGAGTCACTTAAGGGCACATTCTTCGATTCGTTTTAGCATGGGTAAATATACCAAGAAAAAAGATATTGATTATGTTGTCAAGCAACTTAAACCTATTGTTAAAAGACTTAGAGAAATTTCTCCTTTAAAATAGACAAAATTATTAATCATTAATATAAAAAATATGGGATGTTTTAGTGAAAATAGTAAATTAATGGAGCATTTTAACAATCCTCATAACGTGGGAGATATGGAAAATCCTGATGCAATTGGACATGTGGGTAATGCTCAGTGTGGTGATATTATGGAGCTTTACTTAAAAATTGAAAATGAAATTATTGTAGATGCAAAATTTAAAACATTTGGCTGTGCTGCTGCAATTGCTTCTACTTCTGTTTTAACTGATTTAGTTAAAGGTAAAAGCTTAAGTAAGGCTTTAAATATATCTAATAAGGAGATTAAAGAAATGCTTGGTAAAATGCCAGCTCACAAGTATCATTGCACAATGCTTGCAGCCGATGCCTTAAAAGATGCTATTAAAAAATACAAAGAAAAAGATGAAACAAAATAAAAAAGGGGTAGCTATTGCCATGTCTGGAGGGGTTGATTCGTCAGTAGCTGCTCTTTTATTAAAAAAGAAATATAATGAAGTTTTTGGCATTACTATGAAGCATGGTGAATTTGCTAAAAAGTCAGTAAAAAGGGCAAAAAAAATTGCTAAGGTTTTAGGTATTAAACATTATGTCTTTGATTTAGAAAAGGAATTCAGGGAAAAGATAATAACTAATTTTTGTAATAATTATTTTAATGGTCAAACTCCTAATCCTTGTGTTTTTTGTAATGAGAAAATTAAGTTTGGTCTTCTTTTAGAAAAAGCAAAAAGTTTAGGAGCTAATCTTTTTGCTACTGGTCATTATGTTAGACTAAAAAAAGAAGATAATTGTTATCAGCTTTATAAGGGAAAAGACAGGACAAGGGAACAATCATATTTTTTATATAGACTCAGCCAAGATCAATTAAAGTGTTCTCTTTTTCCTTTAGGTAGAATGAAAAAGGGGAAAATAGAAAAAATAGCTAAAAAAAATAATATTAATTTAGCTAAACAGGAATCAAGAGAAATTTGTTTTATTAAAAATGATTATCGTAATTTCTTAAAACAAAAGTGTCCTCAAAAAGCTACACCAGGCCTGATTGTAAAAAATGGTAAAAAAATAGGAACTCATAAGGGATTAGCTTTTTATACAATAGGGCAAAGAAAAGGTTTGCCAGGTGGCCAAAAAAAACCAATTTATGTAACTAATATAGTTAAAAAAAATAATACCTTAATCGTGGGAGAGGAAAAAGATTTATATAAAAACGAATTAATTGCCAATAACTTATCATGGATTTGTAAAAAAGATTTTGATTTACCATTAAAAGTGGATCTTAAGATTAGATATGAAACTCCAAGTTTTAAAGCAAAAATTATTTCTATAAATAAAGATAGTTTAAAATTAGAATTTGAAAAGTCACAAAAGTCTATTTCGCCCGGTCAATCAGTTGTCTTTTATGTTAAAGAAAAAGTTTTGGGTGGTGGTGTTATAAAATCTTATTGACAAAAACGTCTTTTTTTGCTATATTTAATATAATTAAAAGATGTTTAAAATTAAAAAAGGAGGTTAAGATGGATAAGAAAATTTATTATCCCCATTTGGTTTACACCCTATTGACTTTAGTGTTTTTTGCCCTTTATTATGGGTTGTTGCGGGGAATAATCCAGGTGGCAGGTTATTTTTCCGAGGTTGATTTTACTATTATAGTTGCTGTATTAACAGGCTTGACTATAATAGCTATTTCAAGGAAATGGAAAGCTACTTTGCCTGCGTTGGTTAGCATTGTTTCACTTTCTAGCCTTTACTGGCTTTTAAAAGATTTTTCTTATGGATACGTAGGAGTACTTATTTTTGTCTTACTCCTAACAAGTGCTATTGTTTATTTTAGGAATGATGTTAGCGCATTTTGTGAAGCCTTTCTATTTTCTTTAATGCA
>DATFJC010000034.1:0-13768 GCA_035269445.1 Patescibacteria group bacterium | reverse complement strand
TTTTGTTTTAGGTTATGAGTTTATTCAGCACGAAAAAAAAGAAAGAATTCACCTTTCTTATGTAAGAATATGGAAAAGAGGCTTACCCTTTTTAATAATAGGCTTATCCTTAGTTATAGCTTTGGTTTATTATTTTAATCCCTTGCTTAAAATTGGACAAAAAAAGATTGAAATTCCCAAACTTTTTTTTAGTACTATAATGCAACCCTTAAAAATAGTTTTTAAGCCAATTATTCCTTTTTATACTCCTGGAATGACAATTGATGAAATGATTGTTTTAAGTCAGGATTTAGATTATTCTCAAATATTGTCTAATTTATCTTTAAAACAAAAGCAAATTTTAAAATCAAGCTTAGAAGCTAAAAACTTAAGCCAGATTGACTTAAAAGAATTAGCAGAAGATTCAAACTTTGTTCAAATATTAAAAGAAAATGTATCAAGTTTTGATGAAAACGTATTATCTTTAAAAAGACAGGAAATAGGGGAGACCTTTAATATTAAGGTGGATGGCAATGAAACAATGGATCTAATTGTTACAAGGGTTATAAATAGCAAGTTATCGGATTTTATTGGCCCTTATTCTGAAGAAATTTCAATAGGTATTGCTATAGCCTTATTTTTCTTGCTAGAATTTATTGGTAAAATAATGTCTATTTTTGTTATTATGCTATCTAGTTTATTTGTAAAATTTTTAATATCTTTAAATTTAGTTAAAAAAACAAAAAAAATAAAGACTCAATATTTTTTAGAATTATAGGAAATATTTTTTAAAGTTTGGTTTTTTAAATAGATAAACCAAGCTTTATTTATTGCCAAAAAAATAATTATTTGTTAGTATAAAACAAAATAAATTAATCAAAAATTATGCCTAAGAAAAACAAAAAAACAAAAGACACTAAAACTAAGAAAAAAACAAAAAAGAAGTCTACTAAAAAATCTTCTAAAAAGGTTTCTACAAAAAAGAAAACTAAGAAAAAACAAGCCAAAGAAATAATTACAGCTACTGGTAAAAGAAAATCAGCTATTGCTAGAGTTTGGCTTTTATCTCCAGGTAGTGGTGAAATTAAGGTGAATGACAAGAAAGTTGAGGAATTTTTTCCAAATCTTGAAACAAAAAAACTAGTTATTGCACCTTTGGAGGTTTTAAAAAAACAAAAAGATTTTGATTGGAATATTAAGGTTCAAGGCGGTGGATTTAAAGGACAAGCTAGAGCAACTCAACTGGGTATTGCTAGGGCCTTAGAAAAATTTAATTCAGATTGGAGAAAAGAATTAAAAGATGAGGGTTTTTTATCTAGAGATGCTAGGGTTAAGGAAAGAAAAAAACCAGGTCTTAAAAGAGCTAGAAGAGCCCCTCAATGGAAAAAGCGTTAATCTAGGCCTTTTCTTAAATATTCGAGTTATTAATTTTTGCTAACTATGTTTTCAGCCGCTAAAAACAGTTTTTATTTATTTATTGCTTATGTTTATCAAAAAGGGGCCGCCCTTTTTTATTTTATCTTTTTGGCTCGTTATTTAGGGGCGGATAATTTTGGTAAATATACCTTTGCAATTTCCTTTATGACTTTTTTCTCTGTTTTTATGCAATTTGGTCTTTTCAATCTTTTGTCTAGGGAAATAGCTAGAGACAAGAAAAAGCTAAAAGACTATTTTGGCAATATGATGTTTTTTCATATTATTGCCGGGGTGTTTATTTTAGGTATAGCTTATTTGTTTATTAATATAGCTGATTATCCTCAACTTACTAGAATTTTTGTTTATTTATCAGGATTAATGGTTTTTTTAGATACCTTAACCATGTGTATTTATAGGGTTTTTAGAGGTTATCTTAATTTAAAGTATGAGGCAGTTGGGGTTGTGATTCATAAAACAGTAATGATTATATTAGGGCTTTTGTTTATGAAACTAGGCTTAAATGTAGTTTGGATGATATTGCCCTTAGTAATAGCTAGTTTGGCATATTTTATTAATGCTATTTATTTTTTAAAAAAGAAGCTAGGGATTTGGCCTTTGCCTAAATTAAATAAGGGTATTTTAAAAAATATTTTAAAAATTGCTTTACCTTTTTTCTTGGCTGCGATTTTTGGCAAAATTTTTGCTACGGCAGATACTATAATACTTTCTTTTTTAGGGGGAGATAAATATGTAGGTTGGTATATGTCAGCTCAAAAAATTGTCATTGCCTTTTTGCTTTTAATAGCTGGCTCAATAAATGGAGCCCTGTATCCTTCTTTTAGTTATTGGTTTGTTCGATCTAAAGAAAAATTAAGAAAAATTTTTCATAAAGGCTTCTTTTATCTCTTGTTTTTAGGCATTCCTCTGGTGATCGGTATTGTACTTTTATCTAGTCAAATCATTTTATTTATTTATGGAGAGGGTTATATAAAGGCAAGGTTAGCAATGATTATTTTAGCTTGTAGTTTGCCATTTATGTTTTTAGACTATATTTTAGCTAGCCTTTTAAATGCTTGTGACAAACAAAAAACCAATACTATTGTTAAGGGGGTTGGGTCTTTATTATTTATATTACTTAATATTTTTTTAGTACCAATATTATTTCATGTTGGTACTGCAATCTCTCTTTTGGTTAGTTTTGTATTTTTGGTGAGCTTAGAAATTTATTTTGTTAATAAGGTTATAGGAATTAGGGTTAATTATTTATTTATTAAATTTATTTTAATAATTATTGCTGGTTTAACTATGGCTTTAGCGGTTTATTTTTTAAGAAACAAAATTCACGTAGCTTTAAGCGTTGTAACAGGGGCAATGGTTTATGGTGGCACTTCTTATTTGCTGGGTTTAGTAAATAAAAATGATCTTATATTCTTAAAAAAAGTTTTTAATTTTAAAAAGAAATAATTTATGCAATTAGAAATTATAATGTTTAACATGTCTGGCTTTTCTGAATGGCAAAAGGGCATTTCTAATAGAAATTATCAAGTTTTTAAAAAATTAACTGCCCATCCTAATGTAAAAAGAATTATTGCTGTTGATTTTTTACCCTACACCTTAAAAAGAGCAGCTCGTAATTGGCTAGAAAATATTTTATATCCACCCTTATCAGGACAAAGGGGGAGCATTGAAAATGTTTATAAAGGAGCCTTTAGTCGGATGGTGAAAGTTAATGGTTATAATTCAGAGGTATATGTTTTTTCTACTATTAATTCTCTTATTTCAGATAAATTAACTTTTTGGCGTTTAAATAAATTATTAAAAAAAGATATTTTTAAAACTTCTGACAATACTAAAAGAGTTATTTGGTCTTATTTCCCAATGACAGTAGATTATTTTAACAATATTGATAGCGATTTAACTGTTTTTGATGCTGTTGATAATTGGATATATCATGAATCTTTTGGCAAATACAAGGAATTATTAAGGGATAATTATAATACTATTGCTCAAAAAAGTGATTTAATATTTACGGTTTCTAATACTTTGGTTGATTTTTTTAAGAAAATGAAAAGAAAAAATAAAGTTCATTGGATATCAAATGGGATAGAAACTAAAAGGTTTAAGGATGCTAAGCCTTTATCTGGGGATGAGCTGCCATTTAATATTAAAAGACCGATTATTGGCTATATTGGGACAATTCAAAACCGTTTTAGAGTAGACTTATTAGAACATCTTGCAATTAAAAATCCTAATAAGTCTTTTTTAATTGTAGGGCCAATATGGGGCGGACTTAAAATAAAGGATGTTTTATCTTTAAGAAATGTTTATACTACTGGCCGAGTCTCTTATAAAGATGCTCCTCGTTATATTAAAACTTTTGATGCATGTATTATTCCTCATAAGGTAAATCGCTTTGTAACCTATACTAATTCTTTAAAGGTTTTAGAGTATTTAGCTTGCAATAAGCCTGTTGTTTCTACGCCTAGTTCTGGGGTTGAAAGGTTTTCTGACAACATAGAGATAAAAAAAGACAAAAAAGAATTTAATCAAGCCTTGCAAAAAGTTTTAAGCCCGGGTTATAAAAATAAATTAGAAAAAAATAAAAAAAACTTAAGTAAATTTGATTGGAAAATAAAAGTAGATAAAATGGTTAATATTATTTTACAAAATCTAAAATAAAGTTATAATCAAGATGATTTATGCTTAATACAAAAGAAAAAAATAATATAAAACTTTCTATTATTATAGTAAACTGGAATGTTAAGCCCCTTGTTCATCGTTGCATTGGGTCTATTTTTAAGAATTTAAAAAATATTAATTTTGAGATTATTGTTATTGATAATAATTCTCAAGATGGAAGTAAAGATCTTTTAAAAAAATTAAACAAAGAAAGGCAAAGACTGAAAATTATTTTAAATAACAAAAATATTGGCTTTGCTGCTGCCAATAATATGGGTCTTAAAAAAGCAGAAGGGGAGTTTATATTATTTTTAAATCCTGACACAGAAGTAAGACCAAATTCAGTTAAAAAAATGATTAAAAAACTAGAAAGTAATAAAGACATAGGCCTTATTGGTCCCAAAATGATAAGTGTTAGTGGCAAAACTCAGTCTTCTGTTAGAAAATTTCCTAGTGTTTTATCTCAGGCTATTATTTTTTTAAAATTACATCATATTTTTACAAAATTGCCAGTTTTAAAAAATTATTTTCAAAGTGATTTTAATTATGACAAAGAAGCAGAGGTTGAACAGGTAATGGGGGCAGCCATGATGACTAAAAAAGATATTTTAAAAAGAGTGGGTTATTGGGATGAAAGTTATTTTTTGTGGTTTGAGGATATAGATCTTTGTAAAAAAATTAAAGATGCTGGCTGGAAGGTTATATATACTCCAGAAGCTGAGGTTTTTCACCATGGTGGGGAAAGCTTTGACCAGGTTTTTTCTTTAAAAAAACAACGTATTTATAATAAAAGTGCTATTTATTATTTTAAAAAACATTTTTATTTAAATAAATATTGGTTGCTTTTAGTTTTAAACCCAATAAGTATTTTTATTAGTTTTTTTATTCAAATCTTTAATATTTCTAGTAAATATGAACCTCCGACAAATACTTAAGATAAATATTTTTACAAAAGATAATATTAGATATTTAGTTTATGTTTTTTTAGGGCTACAAATGCTTTCAATTATTGCAAGCATATTCCCTTTGCTTTCTTATATTATATTTATATTATTGATCTTTGTTACTATTGTTGTTTCTTGGCAAAAGCTTGAATATGGTTTTTTAATATTAGTGTTTGAGTTTTTAGCTGGTCATGGCGGACATTTGTTTGAATTTATGGGGGTTTCTATTAGATCGGCTATTTTTATAACAATAATGGTAATTTGGTTTTTGAAAAAAATACAAGCTAAGGACTTCTCTTTAAATTCATTTTTAAAATCACCTGTTTTGCTGGGATATGTTTTATTTTTATTTTTTATTTTTTGTGGTTTTTTAAATGGTTTGTTTGCTGGCCATGGGGTTTTGGCTTTTAAGGATTTAATCAATTATTCTTTTTTCCTTTTGCTTTTACCTTTATTAGATTTAGTAAAAAAAGAAGGTTTTTTAAAGCGCTTATTTATAGTAGTAACTGCGGGGATAATAGGCATAGCAATAGAAACTTTTTTTGTATTTTTATTATTTGCTTTTGGCTTTGCTAGGGTTCATGATGTTTTTTATTGGTGGTGGCGAGATACAGCAATAGGTAAGGCTACATTTACAAAAGATAATTTTTTCCGTATTGTGACCCCGGTTCACTTATTTGTTTTGCCTGTTTTTATTACTTATATAAGTTTATTTTTTTCTAAATTTAAAAATAAATTTAAAAAAAAGAAAAGCGTTATTATTTTAGGCCTTCTTTCTAGCTTTTGCCTTTTATTAAATTTTTCTAGAGCATATTTTTTAGGCATATTGTTTGGGGTTATAGCTTTAAAGAAAAATATTAAATTTAAAAAATGGCTTGGGGGCTCTATTTTAATATTTTTGGTAATGATATTACAATTTAGTTTGCTTTTTGGCATTGCCAGTGGAGGCGATTTGTTAGGGGGTAGTGGTTTTTTAGGTAAGCGTATCCAAACTTTAACAAAACCTCAAGATGAATTAAGTTCTTTAACGCGACTTGTTATTTTACCTGATCTTTTGTCAAATATTTATCAATCTCCTATGTTTGGTACTGGCTTAGGGGCAAAGGTTGGTTACCCCGACCCTTTATCAGGAGAGTATAAGCACACCTTTCATATTGATTGGGGTTATTTAGAAATTTGGTTAGAGCTAGGATTTTTGGGTTTAATAGTATATTTTTCTCTTTTAATAATGATATTTTTTAAAGGACTTGAAAAAGCAAAAAAAGCAGTTGATCCTTTTAAAAAGCGACTTTTTATTGGAATTTCTGCTGGCCTTTTAGCTTTGTTTGTAGCTAGCCTTGGAGGTCCCTTTTTATTCCATCCTTTGGGAATTTTGTATATAATTATTAGTTTAGCTTTGGTATTATAATGGCAAAATTATCTATTCACATTGTAACTTTTAATAGCAGGCAATTTATAAAATATTGTCTTGATTCTTTATTTAAAAGTGATTTTAATGATTATCAAGTTTTTGTAATAGATAATAATTCTTGTGATGGTGGTCTAGATTTTATTAAAGAAAATTATTTAAAAGAAAAAAAAGATAAAAAACTTTTTTTAATTCAAAATAAGGAAAACAAAGGATTTACAGGGGCTCATAATCAAGCTCTTAATCTAACTGACTCAGAATTTGTTTTAGTTTTAAACCCGGATACAATACTTGAGTCAGATTTTTTAACTAAAATGGTAGGTTTTATGGAAAAGGAAAAAAAGGTAGCTGCGGCAACCGGCAAAATGCTTAAGGCCCGATTAAAAGATTTTGAATTAGAGCAAGTTGAGAAAACAAATTTAATAGATACTACTGGTCTTAAGGCTTTAAAGTCTGGCAGGGTTTTAGATAGGGGAGAGGGGGAAGAAGATAGGGATCAATATAAAAGTGGTCAGGTTTTTGGTGTTTCCGGAGCTTGTGCTTTTTATAAACGAAAGGCTTTAGAAGAAGTCAAGATGAAAAATGGTAATGGTTATGAGTATTTTGATGAAGACTTTTTTGCCTATAAAGAAGATATAGACTTATCCTGGAGGTTAAGGCTTTTTGGTTGGAAGGTTAAATATTTTTCTAATGCAAAAAGTTATCATTTTAGAGCTGGGTCTTCTTTAAAAAACCGCTTTAAAAAACCGGCTTTAATTCAAAAGTGGTCTTATAGAAATAATTTATGGATGCTTTTAAAAAATAGTTTATTTTTATGTTTTATGTCTCGTATTTTTCATGTTTTATGGTATGAGTTTTGCAAAAAGATTTACTTTTTAATAACTAGGCCTATATTGTTTTTTAAAACTATTATCTCTTTATTGAAAAAAATAAAAAAAATGTTAAAAAAAAGAAAATATATAATGAAGAATAAAAAGATTGATATAGATGATATTTGTTCTTGGTTTAATAATTAAGTTTATGGTTTCTATAATTATAATTAGCTACAATCAAAAAGAATTATTGGAAAGATGCATTAAAAATATTTTTAAAATTAATGTTAAGCCCGAGTTTGAGGTTATTGTGGTAGATAATAATTCTAAAGATAAGACTAGAAAATACTTAAAAGGCTTAAAAAATGATAAGCTTAGTGTTATTTATAATGACAAGAATCTTGGTTATGCTGCTGCCAATAATCAGGCTATAAAAATTTCTAAAGGTGATGCAGTGCTGCTTTTAAACCCTGATGTTAAAATGTTGCCCAATTCAGTTTCAAAGTTATATGATTTTTTAAAAAATAATGAAAATGTAGGTATGGTAGGGCCACGTCTTTTAAACCCTGATGGCTCAACACAAAATTCTTGTTGTCGTTTTCCTAAAATTTACACTCCGATTGCTAGGAGAACCTGCTTAGCAAAATTACCTTTTTTACAAAAAGAATTAAATCGTTATTTAATGAAAGATGTTGATCATGAAAAAAACCAAGAAGTAGATTGGATGATTGGAGCTTGTTTAATGATTAAAAAGGAGGTTTTAAAGAAAATAGGTTATTTAGATGAAAGATATTTTTTATACTTTGAAGACGTAGATTTAGCTAGGCAGATTAAAAAATTAGGTAAAAGCGTTTATTATCTTTCTGATGTAAAAGTTGTCCATGATCACCAAAGATTATCAGCTCATAAGGGTGTTTTCTCTAAGGTGGTAAGGATTCATATTTTAAGTGGTATAAAATATTTTTTAAAGTGGGGATTGACTAATTAGTATTTTGCTTTTATAATAAAAAAAGATTCGGGGGTCGTCTAATGGCAGGACAGGGGCTTTTGGTGCCTCTAATGAGGGTTCGAATCCTTCCCCCCGAGCTTTTATTTTTAATAAACAAAACTGAGAAAATTATCATTCTCAGTTTTTTATATTTGCATTTGAAATATTCATTATTATCTGTTATAGTTCAAGCAATAAGTATTTAAATTATATGAATAAAGAAAAATTTAATTTAGAAAAGCCTAAAAAAGAAGCTAAAAAACATGAAAGAAAATCTATTTCTCTTGTAAATGAATTAAAAATAGACAGTAAAGAAGACCGAGAAGATTTACCTCCTGAAGAGGTAGAGGCTTATTTTTGGAAGAATTTATATCAAGAAAAGCTTGATGAGATTAAAGATGATGAGGAATTTAAAAGAGTGGTCATTAAAAAAATAAAAGAATATATTAAAGAAGGCAAAAATGGTAGCGGCTATCGTGCTAATTGGGCTCTTCGAAGCATCTTTTCTGTGAAAGATTTAAAAATTTATAAAAAAGAAATTAAGGAAAAGCTTGATGAGATTAAAGACGATGAGGAATTTAAAAAAATAGCTATTAAAGACTTAGAAATTGATATAAGATTATTTAAGAATAGTGACGGGCCAAAAGTTAAATGGGCTCTTTATAGTATTTTATCAATGAAAGACCTGGGAATTTATAAAAAAGAAATCAAAGAGAAAATAAATGAAATTAAGAATGATGGGGAATCTAAAAGTGTAGTTATTAAGGGGTTAGAAAGCAATATTAAAGAAGGCCAAAAGGGTAATGGCGTAGGTGCTAGCTTGGCTCTTCGAACTATTTTCTCTATGGAAGAATTAGAAATTTATAAAAAAGAAATTAAAGAAAAATTAAATAAGATAAAAAATAGTGAAGATTTTAAAAAGGCAGTCATTAAATATTTAGAAAATGATATTAAGGAAGGCAAAAATGGTAATGGTGCAAATGCTGGTTGGGCTCTTTGGACTATTTTATCAATGAAAAATATATCTGAGCATTGGCAAAATATAGTAGATGAAAAACAAATTCAAAAGGCAAGAAAAAATCAGAAAAAAGATATTCCCAAAAGACCAGAGATGAGATAAAATTTATTAATTAAGAAAAATTTAGTTAATGTCAATTAAGTTTAGAATATTTATTTTTTATAAGATCATTAAAAGAGGTTGTTAAAAAATAAAATGAGATGCTTAAAAATAACATCTCATTTTTTTATTTTATTGTATGGATTAAAAGAATCCAATATAGATTTAATAAGCTTTATTTTTTCTTCATCTTGCCAAAGCCCATTACATACAAAGGAATTTCATATTTTGTTAAGTCTAAAGTTTTTATTAAAAGATCGTCTACAAATCCTCCAACACAACAGCAACCAATTTTTTCTTGAGTACAGGTAAATTCTATGTTTTGGGCCATATGACCAGCTTCAATAAAAGAATAGGGGTAGGCCTTATATCCATATTTCACTTCTTGTCTTGATATTACTGAGGTAAAAATAATGGCAGCCGAAGGATTATGAAGGGCAAAGGAAACTATTTTGTTTTCTTTTTTTCTAAAATTCTTTTTTAAAAGTAGCTCAAGAGAATTTTCTTTTATATTATAGTGATAAGCTCCAGGTACAAGCCCTTTAACATTAAAGGAGATGAGATAAGTTTCTACTGGGAATCTAGCTCCACCAGATGGATAGGTTCTTTTATGAGGTCTTCTTTTAAGGTCTAATATTCTATTGCTTCTAAGAATAATTGCTAGATCTTTAAAAGAAAGAGGTTCTTTTTTAAACTCTCTTGTTGATTTCCTATTTTTTCTTAATTGATTTAAGGTTTTTTTGCTTTTATTTTCTCTTTTTGAAACATCAGGTAAGGGGAACGAGGGGAGGCGAGGGTAGGCTTTGAAAAAAGCATGACGATAAGCAACAGGAGGATCTTTTATTTCTCCGCCAGGGTCAGTAATCTTGGTTTTATTATAGAAATTTTTAATATCTTTTATTTTCATGATATAGGATGAGGTTTTAATTTTTTATCATATTTTAGTTCACCAAAGTGCTTGCTATAAAGGGCTCGAGCTTTTTCATCTAAGTATAAAGGATGAATCTCGGGAATAATTACCTTTTTCCCTTCAAAGCCGGCTTTTTTTAATTCTGGAAGAGTCATGTCTGCACTAAAAATATTATAGCCTCTTTTTTTAATTTTATTTATAGCTTGTTTTAAGGTAGTATTTTTTTTAATTAGTTTTTTGTAGCTAATTTTATTTGAACTTTTTAGCCAAAAGTCTAAATACTTTATTTTGTCAGTAGAGTACCAATAAAAAAATCTTTTAGTCATAGAATCAACCTCATCTTCTTTTGGTAGGGAATCAAGATGAAATTTTTCAATAAGTCTACTCACACCTCTCCATTGAAAAGATTCTAACAAGGCCCCTTTAATAGCTTCTTTAAAGTCAAAATTAGAGCTAGCCCCAATACAAACTGCTGGGCCAATTTTGGTTCTATCTAGGGTAACCACAAGACAGCTGGGAATCTCTAAATCATTGGTCATGTCAAATATATAGGGCTCTAATTGGTAGCGTTCTAGGTATTTAATTATTTTTGTTATTTCTTCTGGTAGGTCTGTTATTCGAGGTAATTGTTTCTTTTTAATATAAGCAGAGGTTGAAGCGTCTCTTTCAATTGATTCAAGAAATCCGGTTTTAAAAGCATGGTTGTTTTCAGCAGGGCCAAGAGCGGCACCAGTGCTAATCATTTCTCTTCGAATGGGGAGCTCGTTTCTAAATTTTGAGCTAAGAAAAACTAAATGAGCCGGGATAAAGGTTTTTTCTCCATTAGAAATATTTTTAACTGGCCACCAGCAATATTTTTCTTTTTTGATTTTTTCTAGAAATTCTTTTTTGTCTTTAAATTGTTCTTTAGAATAGCAGCAAAACAATTCTGGATTAACAAGTTTATTTTTATTATCAATATATCGGGAAACAAAAAAATCCCCTTCATTGGGGTTGAATAAACATAGTCTTTCTAAAAATTCGCCAGCTGATTTAACTTTAGCTACTATTTCTTTGGCGTCAAAACCACTACCAAATTGATTAGTAGTATAATATTTTTTTTTAGCCTTTTCACTTGGGAAACAAGAGAAGCAGGGCATTTTAGGCTCATCAGTTAGGTGAATAATTTCTTCAGGCCCATTTATTAGATTAGTGCTATCTAAATCCCTTAAAAACTCATGGAAGTTTCTTTTTTTCATAAGTATTTATGTCTTAAAAGAAAAATTTTCAAATCAAATTGTTGCTTATTACTTAATGGGCGTTTTTACAGCTTTGAGTAGCACAAGAAGCGTGATTACCAACAGCTGTGTTAATGTACTTTTCTAATCTTTTCCCAGAAACATTTTTTTCTTCCATTAAAACATGGTAAGGAGCATTTTCTATACTAGAGGTTGCAGTAAGTAAGTCACCTAAAATTACTTTTTGACCCTGGGTCTTAAGTTCGTTTTTCATAAAAAATTGTTTTATTTTTATTAATAAAAAAACCAATGACCTTTTCGGTTTTATTATAGAACTATTATTTTTTTTGTCAACTAGATTTAGGGTTAGGTTTTAATGGGCTAGTTTTAATTGCTTTAAAAAGAAAATGGTTATAATGTGTATTAATTGTTTATAGCAAAAAACCACCCTAAAAAGGGTGGCTTTTTGTTTTTTAATGTAATGAATTAAGCTTTTTTTACTTGAGTAGCAGCAGGGCCTTTTGGGGTTTCTTTAACCTCAAAAGTTACGCTGTCACCTTCGCTTAATTCGCTGAAATCAACTTCTGCTAATTCACTAGCGTGGAAAAAGATGTCATTATCTTGTCCTTCGCTAGTAATAAAACCAAAGTTTTTGTCAGTCAATTTTTTGATTGTACCTTCCATGTTTTATAATGCGTTAGCTAATAAAATAAGAAACTCGACTATACTTCTTACGATACTTTTAAATATCTTTGATTTGAGTATAACATGTTAAAAAATAAAAGCAATAGCCCTGCCTGTCAATAATTATTTTAATTGTTATTCTAAGCAAAAAATTGTTTTAAGAACCCTTTATTGTGAGACATTGACAGTTTTTTATTAATATGTTTTTATAAACATAACCCTAATAATTACAAATTATTTTGTCTAATAATTTTTATTTAAAAATAAAAGGGGATAAATAATAAATTAAAATAAAAATCTTATGCTTAGAAAACAATCCTTGTTAGTATTAGTAGTAATTTTAATTGTTTTGTTGGGCGCTCTTTTTATATTAAACCAAAAAGAGGCATCAAAAGATTCTCCAGAGCCTAGTCAAAACAATGGTGATCTTTTCACAATTGAAGAGTCAGGAGCTATAGCAAAAAATTGGATTGAAAACAATGCTCCAACCTACAAATTTGATGGTCAAAATTTAAAACTTAAGGATTCTCATGAAATTGGTTTAAAAGAGATTAATCCCAATGTTGAAGAAGGGGACGAATCTAAATGTGAAGATTGTTATGAGTTTGTTTTTGATTTTTCTTCTAGACAAGCAGGTTATGGAAACAGAGAAGGAGAAATGTTAGCTCAAGTTATTACTCCCCATACCATAAAAGTTAGAGTAGAAAGTGGGGAAGTAACCAGGGCAGTTACTGATGAAAAATATGATGAACTGAATCAAGAAATGCTTCAAAAAGAAACCTCTATTAATAAAGAAGATGTTAGAGCCTATATTGAAGAAAATATCTCTGACTTAGCACCAGAGCAAGCTGTTTTAGGTGGTAATTTTTAAGTTAACAAGATGATATTTTTGTCTGAAAACAATGTTTTGGTTCAGTACGAAGATGGTCACAAGGCTTATGTTGGCAAAGCAGAATATGCTTTAAGTGGAGATAATATTAATATTAAAAACTTTGAAAACGTTGATCTTGATGTTAGCCAAGTAGTTGAAATTAATTTTACTGAAACTGGTAATATTACTCTTGATAATGATGAAAATGCTCAATTGGTATATGAAAAACCAGGTGCCCCAGCCTTAACTAAAAATATTAATTTTAATGAAAGTATTACTTGTTATAATTTTGAGGCTAATTCTTTAGTTCAAAAAAAATGTGAACAAGTTAATTGGGAAGAAGGCGATAGGGTAAAGGTTTTTGGCGTAGAAACAGATAATGAATTCCAAGCTAATTTTATTGTTTTCTTAAAGTAAAAAACAATAAAACAAACTTAAAATATTAATAAAGGGAGTATTAAGTTACTCCCTTTTATTTTTAAATATCTTAAAATAGGCTTGACAAAAGAGTATTATTTGTTATATTAAAAACTAGTTATTTAAATTTAAACACAAAAAAGGAGGAAAAGATGGTTAATAAAATTAGAATATTCGCGGTATTCTTTTTTCTAATGTTTGTTATAATTGCTTGTCCTTATTACATTGAAGAATCAAAGCCAGAAGTAAGGCCTAAGGTGATTGAGAAAAATCATCAAATCGATTCTTTGAAAATCGAAATGCAATCATTGAGTCATGAAAATGAC
>DATFJC010000033.1:0-9128 GCA_035269445.1 Patescibacteria group bacterium | reverse complement strand
ATTTTTCTTTTACTTTTTCTTGTTTTTTTTCTAAATCATATCTCTCTTCTCTTTGCTTTTTTATGCCCTGATTAATATCTTTTATTTTTTTGCCGTAATATTGTATTTGTATTTTTTGTAGCTTTTCTTTTATTTCCTTTTTGCGCGATAGTTTTTTTACCTGTCTTGTTAGGGAGTTCATTCTTGGAGTTATTTCTCGTAGTGAGATTTTGGCTTCTCTTAAATTTTCTTGACTTTTTTCTATTTTATTTAAAGCGTGGTCTTTTTTATATATATACTTTTGTATCCCCGTGGCTTCGTCAAAAAACTCCTTTCTTTCTTTAGGGGAGGAAATTAAAACTTTATCAACCATACCTTGGTTTACTATGCTATAACTTTTTTGCCCAAAATTAGTTTTTGCCAAAAGAAGCAAAATATCTTTAAGTCTTACCTCATTATTATTTAATCTGTACTCACTAGTGCCGTCTTTATAAATAGTTCTTGTGATTGTAAACTCCTTATAATCTATTGGAGATTTCCCTTTTTGGTTATCAAAAAATAATTTTACTTCAGCTTTATTTTTAGCATTTTTGTTTTGAGAGCCAGAAAATATTATGTCTTGATTTTTTTTACTTCTAAGGGGCTTCATGCTTTGTTCTCCCAATCCCCATTGAATGGCTTCTAAAATATTAGATTTACCAGAGCCATTTGGTCCTACTACTCCTATAATGTTAAATCTATCCTCTTTGGGTTTAGGAAAAGAAAGGATAGTTTTATTGGCAAAAGATTTAAATCCGTTAATTTTTATTTTTTTTAAATACATTTTTAATTCATTTTTTTTAAAGCTTTTTGAGCGGCTCTAATTTCAGCTTTTTGCTTGCTTTTACCCTTTCCAGTGGCTATCTTTTTTTTGTTAATAAAAACACCCACTTTAAAAATTTTTTTATGCTCTGGTCCTGATTCAGAGATAATTTTATAAGTGGGCGTCACTTTTATTTTTGATTGAGTAATTTCTTGAAGCTGTCCTTTAGCGTTTTTATAGGATTTGGTTTGTATTATGGTTTTTAACTTTGATATTATAAATTGTTTAATGAATTCAGTGCTTTTTTCAATACCTTGGTCTAAAAAAATTGCTCCAATTAATGCTTCTATAATATTTGCTAATATTGTAGGTTTGGTTTGAGATATTTTTTCGCCCTTGCTTAAAAAAATATATTTTTCTAAATTTATTTTTTTGGCTACGTTAGAAAGGGATTCCGTGTTGACTAGGCTGGAGCGTAAAACAGTTAATTTACCCTCAGGATGCTCTGGGAATTTTTTATAAAGATAATTAGTAATAACAAATTCTAAAACAGCATCCCCTAGAAACTCTAGTCTTTCATTATGATTTCTTTTTAAAGCCGGATGTTCGTTTACATAAGAGGTGTGGGTTAGGGCCTGCAAAATAAGGTTTTTATTTTTGAATTTTATATTAATTTTTTTTTCCAGATTTAGTACCCTTTTTTCCATAATTATTTTTTAGAACTACTAGAATTCTTTATGTCTTCGTATATTGCTCCCAAAATTCCATTTATGAACTTTGATGAGGTGTCTCCGCCAAAGCTTTTAGCAATTTCTATTGCTTCGTTTATAGCTACTTTGGGGGGAGTTTTTAAAAATATAATTTCAAGAATGCCTATTCTTAAGGTATTTCTGTCAATAATGGTAATTTGACTAATAGGCCATTGTGGGGCATATTTTTGAATATATTTATCAAGCTCTTTTAGGTTTTTTAATGTCCCTTGAATAAGTTGATCCACAAAATCATGAGCATCAAATTTTTCTGAGGTGAATTCTCTTAAATTACGACTTAATATTTTTTTAATATCTTTTTCTTTTTTTAAAATATTAAGATTAAAGTCCCATTCAGCCAAGGATCTAAGAGCAATACTTCGGGCTATGTGTCTTTTAGCCATAATGCTTATTTTTTATTATCTTCTTGTTTTTTTATTACCTGATCTCCTTTGTATTTTCCACAATAAGGACAAGCCTGATGAGAGGGAATGGGTTTTCCGCACTCAGGGCACTTTCTTAAATTTGCCTTTTTTATTCTGAATTGATATTTTCTTCTTTTGCGTCTTGATTTTGATCTTTTTTGTTTTGGAACAGCCATAATTTTTAGGTTAAATTATTTTTTATTTATTTTATTATTATAACATTTTTTAACTTCTTGACAAATGTTTTTGCTATGATAGGCTTTTAATAAATAGAATAATATTACTTTACACAAATAATCCACAAGTTGTTAATTTGTTGTTTAATTTAAAAATATAGTATAATAGTTATAAAGAGAAAATCATTTATTTTTTTATGAATAAAATAATAGACAAAAAAGAACTTTGGGAAATCGTATTGTCTGATTTAGAATTGAATCTTTCAAAGGCGAATTTTAAGACATGGTTTTCTAATACTAGAATTTTAAAAGTAAAAGACAAAAACCAAACTGTGGTAGTTGGGGTGCCTACTAATTTTTCTAAAGATTGGCTTGAAAAAAAATATCATCGCTCTATTTTAGATGCCTTGCAAGATGCTATGGATAGCAAGGTTAGGAAGGTAATATATAAAGTTGCTCCTTTAAAAAAAGAGAAAAGGAAAAAATCAGAACCAGTTAAATCAGAACCTAAAAAAGATTGTTTTAAAAATAACTCAAAAGCAAAGAATAGTTATGGATTAAATCCTATTTATACTTTTAAAAATTTTGTTGTAGGTAAGGGGTCAGAGTTGGCTTATGCTGCCTGTAAGTCAGTGGCTGATGAGGTGGGAACAAGATATAATCCATTATTTATATATGGTGATGTTGGCTTGGGAAAAACTCATCTTTTACAAGCCGTTGGACACGAGGTATTAAAGAGTAAAAAAGACATTAAGATTTTATATACTAATGCTGAGAAATTTACAAATGAATTTATTCGGGCAATTAGCAACAACCAAATGAATAAATTTAAGCAAAAATATAGAGGCTTAGATGTATTGCTTATTGATGATGTGCAGTTTATGGCTGGTAAAGAAAGAACTCAAGAAGAATTTTTCCACACCTTTAATAGCCTGTATCAAGAAGATAGGCAAATTATTATAACTTCTGACAGAACACCAAAGGCAATACCAGCCCTAGAAGATAGGTTAATTTCTAGGCTTGAGTGGGGGCTTATTGCTGATATTTCTTCTCCAGATCTAGAAACTAGGATAGCAATTTTAAAAACCAAAGCAAATAAAAAAGGTTTTAAATTAAGTGACAATATTATTCAGTATTTAGCAAGTCATATTCAAAGTAATGTCAGAGAACTAGAAGGGGCCTTAAATAAGTTAATTGCTTATTGTGATTTTCATAAAACTGAAATGAGTCTGGACGTGGCTAAAAATATTTTAAGTGGCCTGAAGACTAACAAAAATAAATCATTAATTAGGCCCAAACTACTTATTAAAACAGTGGCTAATTTTTATGGTATTCCTCTTGAGAAAATGCTAGGGAGTTCTCGCAAAAGAGAAGTGGTGGTACCAAGGCAGGTAGCTATGTATCTTATGAGAGAAGAAATAGATTCTTCTTTCCCGGCAATTGGAGAAAGAATAGGGGAAAGAGATCATACCACAGCAATGCATGCTCATAAAAAAATTACAAAAGAAATTAAAAAAGAAGGCCGAATAAAACAAGAGGTAGATCTTATTAAGCAGAGATTATATAATCAATAAATTTATATTTATTTATGCAAGTTATAAAGGCCTCGGGAGATAAACAGGAATTTCAAATTAATAAAATTATTAAAACCTGTAAAAAGGCAGGGGCAAGTGATAAATTAGCTCGCCAAGTAGCAAAAAGGGTCGAGGCAAGTTTGGAGCCCGGCATTAGCACAAGAGAGATTCTTGATTTAGTGCTAGACCTATTACATCAAGAAAATCCAGGCCTGGCTACTCGTTATAATTTAAAACAAGCTGTGCTGGCATTAGGGCCAGCTGGTTTTCTTTTTGAAAAATTTGTTAAAAGACTATTATTAGAGTATGGTTATGATGCTTATTTGCCTAAATTAATACAAGGCAAATGCGTAAAACATGAAGTAGATATTTGTGCTCAGGCCCCTAAAAAAGAATCTATACCATGGGAAAAATCTAGTCAAAATAATAGCTATATGGTAGAATGTAAGTATCATAATGATTCTGGAACAAGGTCGGGCATAAAAATTGCCCTTTATACAAAGGCCAGATTTTTAGACCTTCGCGAGGCCAAACATAAAAATAAGTTTTTTGATTATCCTTGGCTTATTTCTAATACAAAATTTTCTAATATGGCTATTAAGTACGGTCATTGTGAGAATCTAAGGCTTTTGGGATGGAAATATCCAAAAGGGTTGGGACTGGAAAGGTTGATTGAAGATAAAAAGCTTTATCCAATAACCATTTTAAAAAGTGCTAATTCCTTTATTAAAAAAACTCTTTTTTCTAGGGACATTATTACTTGCCAAGACTTTTTAAATGAAAAAAGAGATGATTTAAAAAAAGAAACCAAGATTTATTATAATACTTTAATTAAATTAACAGACGAGGCAAAAATACTTTTAGGAAAATAATTTTATTTTATGCAAGATATAGGCGATTTATTAAAAAAGAATAAAAAAAATGGCTTTAGCCAAAATGGCACCCAAAACGATTTAAATGAAAAGCTTTCTGATATGGAAATTAAAAATCAGGAGGCAAAAATTAAGCAAAAGGCCCGAAACAATAATTTGCCCTATATTGATTTATCAAAATTTCCCATTTCACCAGAAGCCTTGCGTTTAATACCTAGGGCCAGTGCAAAACAAAATAAGTTAATATGCTTTTTTAGAAAAGGAGACGAGGTTCGTCTTGCTTCTCCTCAGGCCTTTTTAGCAGAGGTTCAAGAACAAGCAAAAAAAATTGCTCAAGAAAAGAATTTAAAAATAGGATTATATCTTATTTCTCAAAGAAATTTCAAAAAAGCTTTGAAGCGATATGAGGCCCTCCCTAAAATAAGGGAACAGAGAAAGCAAATTAGTATTTCTGCAAAAGATTTTAAAAATTTTCAGCAGCAAGTAGATACTTTTCAAGAATTATCAGGAGAAATAAAAAATGTTTCTACTTCTAAGCTTTTAACTTTTGTTATGGCTAGCGCTACTAGTGCTGGGGCCTCTGATGTTCATTTTGAGGCTGAAGAAAATGCGGTTCAGCTAAGGTTTAGAATTGATGGTGTTTTAGTTGACGTGGCAAAGATTTCTAAAGATAGGTGGGGCTATATTGCTTCCAGGATTAAATTATTATCAGGGATGAAATTAAATGTTAGTGACATTCCTCAAGATGGCCATTTTGTTATTAAATTGCCTGAGGAAAGGATAGATATTAGAGCTTCGGCCTTACCTACTGCTTATGGCGAAAGTTTGGTAATGCGACTTTTAAGGTCTTCTTCGCTTGGAATCAGTTTTGAAAATTTAGGTATTGGTAGCTATGCCTTAGATAAATTAAAAAAAGAAATTAGTCGACCAAATGGCATGATTTTAACAACTGGACCCACTGGTTCTGGTAAGACTACTACCCTTTATGCTATTTTAAAAAAGTTAAATGATGCTGAAACAAAAATTATTACTCTAGAAAATCCAATAGAATATAGACTTGAGGGTATTAATCAAAGTCAGGTTGATAAATCTAAAGATTATGATTTTGCTAAAGGATTAAAATCAATTTTAAGACAAGATCCTGATGTTGTAATGGTTGGAGAAATTAGGGATTTAGAAACTGCTACAACCTCGTTGCAAGCGGCCCTAACGGGTCATGTTGTTGTTTCAACGCTTCATACAAATGATGCTGCTGGTGCTTTGCCCAGGCTTTTTTCTTTAGGAGTAAAGCCTTATCTTTTGGGGCCTGCTATTAATGCAGTTATTGGACAAAGGTTAGTAAGAAGGGTTTGTAAGCATTGTAAAAAAGAGGTTAAAATTGAAGGTGAACAACTTAAAAAAATAAAAAAAATACTATCAGGCTTACCTGATAGAGCAAAAAAAGAAATTGATTTAGAAGATCTCCATTTTTATAAAGGCCAAGGTTGTAAAAAATGTCAAAATTTAGGCTATAAGGGCAGGATTGGAATTTATGAGATTTTTAACATTGACCAAGGTATTGAAAAATATATTTCGGGTGGTGGCCTTTCCAAAAAAGAGGTTGAAGAACTTACCCAAAAACAAGGTATGGTTAAAATGGTTCAAGATGGTCTTATTAAAGCCTCTAAAGGGTTAACAAGTGTAGAAGAGGTATTTAGAGTTATTGAGTAAGTTTATATTTCTAATTCAATTTTAGTTAAACTTTTTATTAATTCTCTTAACTTAGGTTTTTGGGTTAAGAGTTTTTTATATTCTTGTTTTTCTATTTTATAATGTTTTATTTTTTCACTTCTAATGTGGTTAACGATTTCTTGAATAATTTGAAATTCTTTTTCAATTTTTTCTTTTTGAAATTCTTTTTTATGCTTAGGCCAGGGAGCAATCATGACTAATTCATCCAAAGGGTTAAATTGAGAATACAATACTTCGGTAACAAAGGGAATAAAAGGATGTAATAGTCTTATAATATTACAAAGAATTAATTTTAGTATTTTTAAGGTTGAGTTTTTAGTTTCAGGGTTTTGAGTTTGAATTTTTGAAATTTCTAAGTACCAATCAGCAAATTCATGCCAGATAAAATCGTAAAGTTCATCACTGGCTTCACCAAGTTTAAAATTTTGAATATTGTCTGTAGTGTTTTTAATAACCTTATTTAATCGAGATAAAATCCATTGATCAGCCAAGGTCTTTGATTCAATATTTTTTATCTCTATTTTTTTATTTTCAAGTTGCATGTCAATGAAACGACTAATATTCCATAGTTTATTTATAAAATTACGGCTTGCCTTTAGGTTTCTTTCATCAAATTTAATAGCTTGTTGTCCAAAGCTCATTGAATACATTAAGCCAAATCTAGTAGCATCGGTCCCATATTTATCAATCATGTCCAGGGGGTTAACGTTAGCTTTTGGTCTAGATTTGCTCATTCTTTGACCGTCTATTGAAAGAATAGTAGAGTGAAAATAGACATCTTTAAATGGAATTTTATTTAAGAATTCTAAGCCAGAGATAACCATTCTAGTAACCCAGAGATAAATAATATCTCTAGCAGTTGATAAAAAAGAGGTAGGGTAAAATTCTTTTAAATCTTTTGTTTTTTCTGGCCAGCCCAAAGTAGCAAAGGGCCAAAGAGCTGATGAAAACCAAGTATCTAAAACATCGTTGGATTGTTTAAATTTAGTAGCGCCACATTTTTTACATTTTTTAGGCTTTTCTGAAGAAACAACAAAGCATTGTTTATTTTTTTCATTTTCACAAAACCAAACAGGTAAACGATGTCCCCACCAAAGCTGCCTTGAAATACACCAATCCTTTACATTCTCCAACCAATCTAAATAAACTCTTTGATAGCGTTTTGGCAATAAATTAACCCTTTTTTGGGCCACCGCCTTAATGGCTGGCTTTGCTAATTGTTCCATTTTTATGAACCATTGAGTGGAGATTTGAGGTTCAATTGGAGAAGAGCATCTATCACAAAGAGAAATTTTATGTGGATAATCTTCAACCTTTTGTAGATAATTTTCTTTTTTTAGCTTTTCAACTACCTTTTTTCTAGCATCTTTTACAGATAAGCCTTTAAACTCTTTGCCAGCCTCTTTGGTCATTTTGGCGTCTGGTCCAATTACGTTAATTATTTCTAGATTATTTTCTTGACCAATTTTCCAGTCTAAATTATCATGAGCTGGGGTTATTTTAAGGGCGCCAGTTCCAAAATCTTTGTCAACTAAATGGTGAGATATAATAGGAATCTTCCTTTTTGCTAAAGGAAGTATTACTTTTTTGCCGATTAATTTTTCATATTTTTTGTCTTTGGGATTTACTGCTATTGCAGTATCACCAAGCATGGTTTCGGGTCTGGTTGTTGCAATGGTGATGAACCCATCTTTGTTTTCTAGGGGATATTTTATATACCATAATTTTCCTTTTTCTTCTTTGTATTTGATCTCGATATCAGATATTGCTGTAGAGCATCTAGGGCACCAATTTACAATTCTTGGCCCTCGGTAAATAAGCCCCTTTTTATAATAATGTATAAAGGTCTTTTCTACTGCTTTAGAGTATTTTTTATCAAGAGTAAATCTTGTCCTAGACCAATCGCAAGAAGCGCCTAGCTTTTTTAGTTGATCTAATATAATATTGCCGTATTTTTCTTTCCATTCCCAAACTTTTTCTATAAATTTTTCTCTTCCTAATTCATGTCTAGTTTTGCCTTTTTTCTGAAGCATTTTTTCTACTACATTTTGAGTAGCAATGCCAGCATGATCTGTTCCAGGTAACCATAAAACCTTTTTTCCTCTCATTCTTTTAAATCGGGCCACAATGTCTTGGATTGTTGTATTTAAAGCATGTCCCATATGCAGGGATCCGGTTACATTGGGAGGGGGAAGGGCAATGGAATAATTACCCTTTTCTGTATTTTTTAGGTTGTCGGGATTAAAAAAACCGCTTTTTTCCCAGCGTTTATAAATTTTTTCTTCGTGTTCTTTGGGATTATATTTTTTATCCATTTTAAGTAATTGTTATTTTTCTTATTTCTTTGTTTTTTTTATCTTGCTTAATATTAACAACTTTTGCGTTTCTTGGCAAGATTTCTTTAACCTTATTAGCCCATTCTATTGCAACAACGGCGCTTTCATTATTTAACCAGTCTTTAACGCCAATGTCTATTAGACTTTGTCCGCTTTTTAAACGATAGGCATCAATGTGAACAAAATATTTTATATTTTTTTTATTATGAGGCAAATTATAGACCTTCATTAAAACAAAAGTTGGACTAGTAATGTGTTTTTTTATATCTAGTCCCTTAGCTATTCCTTTAGCAAAAATAGTTTTGCCCGAACCCAAATTACCTATTAGGGCCAGAGTTTCTCCACCTTTTAGTTTTTTAGAAATTTTTTTACCAATTTTAATTGTTTGTTTTTCTGATTTGCTTTTAATGGTCATTTTTTTAAAGTTCTAGGTTAGGTTCTACTTTTAATTTAAGCCAATTTTGATTAAGATTGTCTTTTTGTT
>DATFJC010000032.1:0-15875 GCA_035269445.1 Patescibacteria group bacterium | reverse complement strand
ACCGCAAAAGCTTGTTACAAAAATCCAAAACAAAGCCCAAGCAAATTTAGGGTGTTTTAATTTTTTATAATAAAACAAACCAAATATTACTAACAACCAAACCAAGGGAGTCATTAATAATGCCCAGGGGAAAATTCCCCCTAGCAAAGAACCACTATAATTTTCTCCTTGAGTAGCATAAAGCCAACCATCTTGTTCGAATTTATAAGTTTTTGGAAATAAAGGAGCAGAAAACAAAACATTACTTGGAACATCTTTTAAAGAAGAGATTATTTTTTCTAAATCTAAATTATCTTTAAAGCGTGACATATCATTAAAGCCATCTAAAAGCGGATAGCAAAAAATAAAAATAATTAAAAATATTAAAAAAACAAAAATGAATCCTTTAAAATTATTATTTTTAAGCAAAGAAATAAAGATAAATAACTCTAAAAATAAAATTAAATATAAAACATAATTTAAATAAAGTAATGGTAAAAATAATAAAATATACCAGTGCTTAGAAATTTTACTAAAACCAGAATAATGCTTTAATAGCAAAATAGCTATAAATAAAAACAATAAAAAACCAAAGCTAAGAGGCATAGTAATACTTCCATATAAAATTAAGGGGTAAAAACAAAAACTACTAAGTAAAAATATGAAAAGGAACTTTTTATTATTAGAGAAAAATTTTCCTATTTCTAACATTAAAAAAGGTAAAAATAATGAAAATAGCAAAATTCCTAAAATTAAATCTATCCAAAATACATCTAAACCAGTAAGCCAAGAAAAGGCAATTGTAGTTCCCCACATATTAGCATAAGAGGTTTTATTTCCTACTATAAATACCTCGGGGATCTTTAAGGGCCCTATCTTAGTATAAGTAATATCCTTACCAAAAAGCACGGGTTTATAAAATTCTCCTTTCATTAATGAGCGTTCAGCTCCTATATGACGCCACTTATCTCCGCCAAATCCTACCTTATAAGGAATAATAACAAAACAATGTAAAAGCAAACTGGCTAATATGAAAATTAAGATAAAGTTTTTTAATTTTATATTCTTGAATATTAAAAAACCTAAAATCAAAACAATCCCCAGCCAAACATAAATATAAACATTAGAAATTATTTTCCAAGGAGAACGAACATATTCCCCTGTTCTAGCTTGTATTAAAATTAAAAAACCAAGAATAATTAAAACTATGCAAAACCAAAAAAGCTTTTTATGAAAAAATAAAGAATCACTTTTCTCGCTTTTTAAAAAGGGCATTTTTCTTTGTAACAGCGAAAATATTACCACAAGTAGAAAAAGTAATAAAAATAAATACCAAGCTACTATTTTATAAAAAACAATTGGCAAAGCCATACCAAAACCAATTAAAAAAATAAGACTAAAAACTCCAAAAATTAAATTATTTTTTTTAATACCAAGGTATTGTAGAGTTCTAGCTATCCAAATGCTTAAAATATAGCCACATATTATTAAAAACAAAAAATTTAAAATGGATATTTGCCAAAAACTAAAATTAATATACCAAATAAAAATTAAAACTAAAGAAAGTATAGTAAAAGAAAAATAATTATTTTTTTGTATTTTTAAATTAAGATCTGATATTTGCATAAATATCTTTTAATTTTTTAACAATGCTGTCCCAGTTATATTTATTTTTAACTAAATAAATACTTTTTTGAGAAAATTTTTCTCTAGATTCTGAAAATAATTTATTTATTTTTTGAGCTAAGTCAGAAGGATTATTTTTTTTAATTATATAGCCATTGTCTTGTACCAAACTTCTGGGTCCAGGTAAATTAGAAACTAAGATTGGCTTTCCGCAAGCCATCCCCTCTAAAAGTACTAAACCAAAGGCTTCTGAACTGCTGGTAGATGGTAATATAACAGCATCAGAAAAGTTATAAAATCTTGGTAATTCTTTATCAGATACCCGGCCTGCAAAAATAATCTGAGATTCTAGGTTTAAATCTTTGGTTAATTTTTGATATTTTTTCTTTAATTCTCCCTCCCCTATTATTATCAGCTTAAAACTTTTATTTTGAAGTAAATTAATCGCCTTTATAGCAATGTCTACGCCTTTAAAATAATGAGCTCGATCAAGACCCCCTACTAAAACTAGGACCTTATCTTTGTTATCTATTTTATTTTTTAGCAAAGATACATTTTCTTGAGGATAAAACTTATTTAAATTAACCCCCAAAGCAAGCTCTTTAAACTTAGCCTTATTCTTTTTAAAAGATTTTTTAATTAAAGAATGCTTAATATAGTCCAGAGAAGATACTAAAATTTTATTAGAAGCCTTAACCATTAAAGGAGCAAATAAGAATAAATATATTTTAAATAAAATGCCCCTTAATCCAGAGTCTATTAAGTCCATATGATACTGGGTAACAATCTTAGCATCTATTTTTCCCAATAACTTATAAATCAAAATAGCTTCTGCCCCTCCTATAAAAGGCCAATGAAGATGAATGATATCTGCTTTTTTTATTTTTTTTACTATTTGGGGAACTAAAAAAGCATTACCATATTTTAAAATTGGCTTTACATAAGTTACTTTATAATTTTTATTTAAATTTGGGACAGGCTTAGTTTGAGGAGTAATTACAAGTACCTCGTGTTGGCTAGAAAGACGCCTAACCTCTTCCATGGCAACGTTTCCCATTCCCCCTTTGTAGGGAGGATAAGTTGATACAATATGAATGATTTTCATTTTTATTAAGATATTTTTTAAATTGCTTATTTTTTTTATTATAGACAATAAAATACTTAACAGCAATAAAAAAACCTTGTAAATTTAAAATCACAAGGAGGCTATATTTTAATGGTAAAAAATTACCATTGTATTATTTTTTTTATTATTTTCCAATAAATCCCCAGTATTGGATTAACAATATACTTAATTAATGGATGAGTAAAGCCCTCAAAATTAAATTTACCAGTTAAAATATCAGCCAACTTTTTATCAGAAATATTTCTTTGTTTTTGTATTTTATTCCTTTTTTTTAAATTATAAGGGAGGTAAGCCAATATGCTAAAATAGGATTTAATTTTAGTAAAAAACCAGCCCGTTACAAGCGAATAAAACAATATTCCTAGCTCCATAAAAAGAAAGGCTGGTAAAATTAAAATTAATGTAGCTAATTTATAATACCTTAAAAGTATAAAAATTCTATTTCTTTCTGACCAATACCAGCGAAAATTAGAAATTGCCTCAGTATATTTATGATAAACTATTGATTCGGGAATTAATTTAACATCCTTGCCCAACATTCTTGCCCTTAAACTTATATCTGTATCTTCATGGTACATAAAAATCTTTTCATCAAGGCCACCATGCTTTTTTATAAAAGAAGTCTTAATAAAAAGGGCTGCCCCTGAACCATAGGTTACACTAGGCAGTTTATCTTTTGAAAAACTTATTTCTTTTCTTTTTATTTTATAATTAGAAGAATAACCAAATCCTAGAAAATGTAAATTATTACCCGAGTTTTGAATAAGGTCAGTCTTGGGGTGATGCATTAAAAGTGATTGTGACAAAACTAAATCCTTTTTTTCTGCCTCTTTACTAAATTCTTTTAAGCAATTCCTATCACATACAGTGTCCTGATTTAATAAAAACACGTAATCAGGATTATTTTTTAAAGCTTTTTCTATCCCCTGATTATTAGCCGGGGCAAAAAATACATTTTTTTTGTTTTCAATAAGCTTAACTTCTGGAAAATTCTTTTTAATAAAATCAACAGTACCATCAGAAGAATTATTATCTACTACAATAACTTCTAAGGGTAAATGGGTTTGCTTTGCTAGACTTTCTAAGCATTCTTTCATATAATGCTTACCATTATAGGTTACAATTACAACTGAAATTTTTAACATAAAATTTAAATACTACCTTTTATAATTTCTTTTTTACTTAGTAAGCCTTTTTGAGCTCCATTTATTTTAATAACAGAGTTGCTATTTAGTATTCCCCAAGATAAGGCTCTTTTAATATTGTCTGGCTTGTAAAATAAGCTTGCTAAAAACCCAGAAGAAAAGCTATCTCCTGCACCAGTGGTGTTTTTTACTTTTACGTCCTTAGTTTTTTCAAAAAAGACATCTTTACCATTAAATGCATAAGCCCCCTTTTTCCCACAGGTAATGGCAACAATCTTAGGTCCCATTTCATAAATATTTTTTAAAATATTATCAATCTTAAGCTGAATGGAATTATCTATTTTAGAAACAAATTCTTTGGCCTCGTCTTCATTTAAAATAAATAAATCTATCTGTTTTAAAAATTTTACAAGTAATTTATATTGTTTTTTAATTTGAATATTAGAAGGATTCCAGGCTATCTTTGCATTTATTTTTGATTTTAATTTTAAAACCTTTTTTAAAATATCTGGCCAATTTGGAGCACTAAGGGATGATATATAAAACCAATCAGTCATTATTTGATCTTCTAATTGTTTGCTTAGGCTTAAATAATCAACCGCACCATGATAAGTAAAAATACTATGTGTTGCTTTGTCCTTTAAGCAAGGAATAAAAGAAAAAGCAGTTGAATGCTTTTTATCTACTTGAACAAAATCAGTATTAATCCCCCTTGATTTCATTTGCTTTATTAATTTTTTACCATTTTGATCATCCCCTACTCTTGTTATTGTGGCAACTTTTATACCAAGCTTAGAAAAGCCAGCAGCCGTATTAAAGGCACCTCCTCCAGCTAAAAAAGAAATATCATTTATATATATTTTAGCACCGGCTTCAAATCCTAAAACTTTTTCAAATAAGGGGTTTTTCTCAGGATTTTTAAAAATTGTTCCTTCGTTTGTATAAAAAATAATATCACGCACTGCCCCTCCTATAGTTACAATATTATATTCATCCATAATAAATTTATCAATTAAAAGTCCCTTAATTTGGCATCAAATTTTTTCTCAATTTTTCTGATTATTTTTTTCTGCAATTGATCAATTTTATTACTTTCAAGAGTATCTTGACTAGATTGATAGGTAATATGAAAAGCTAAGTTTCTTTTATTGCCAAATTTTTTATCTTCAAATACATCAAAAAGTTCTACTTCTTGAATTAAATCACTCATACTTTTAACTTCCTTTTCAATTAACCCCCAACTTACATCTTTGTTTACCAAAAAAGCTAAATCTCTTTTAAATATAGGATAAGGAGATATTTTTTTATAACTTTGGTTGGCATTATATGCCTTGAATAAATGATTAAAGTCAATTTCAAAAAAACCTAAATTATTTTTTTGGCCACAAAAACCTATTTCTTTATTATTCACAAATACTTTAGCTATATGATCATAGTCCTTTTTAAGACTATAATTAATATGCAATCTGTTAAAAAGAACTTCCAAACCAGCCTTGGCTTTAAAAAATGCTTTTTTATCTGTTTTTACCAAACCAGCTATTTTCTTTTTTTCTATATTTTTTCCATTTTTGTTATAAAAAATATTACCAATTTCAAAAATATTAAACTCATTAAAATAGCCTTTATTATAATCAACATTTTTAAAAAGCAAGGGTAAAAGACTTGTTCTTAAAATATAATTCTTAGAGCTAACTGGGTTTTTTAATTCTATTTCCTTAAAATCATTAATAGATTTTTTATGATCCTCTTTGCTATAAAAGGAATAATTAATTACTTCATCAAAGCCAGATCCAATTAATATATTTTTAATTTTTTTATTTAATTTTTTTTGATCAGATAAAATCTTAGGTTTTAAATTTGCCTTGATTGGTTTATCTTTTATTTTTTCTAAGCCATAAATTCTTACTACTTCTTCTACTAAATCCTCAAAAATATTTAAATCATTTCTCCATAAAGGTGGTAATACTAAAAGATAATTATTTTTAGATTCTAGCTTACAACCTAAATACTTTAATATATTCTTAATTTTTTTATCTGAAATGTCAGCCCCAACAAAGTCTTTAAGCTTATTTAAATCAAGTTTTATCTTTTTATTTTCAGTTACTTTTTTATCCTTTATATCAATTATTTTAGTTTTAACTTGAGCTCCAGCCAAATCTCTTAAAAGTTCAATCGCGCGATAAATTCCATATTCAGTAAACTTTAAAGGTAAGCCTTTTTCAAATCTAATTGCTGACTCAGTTCTTGTATCTAACCTTCTAGAGGTCTTTCTAGTGGATACAGGAGAAAAGCAGGCTGATTCTATTACAATCCTTTTAGTATTGTTATTAATGCTAGTTGGCTTGCCCCCTACTACTCCGGCTAAGGCTATGGGGTTATTTTGATCTGCAATTACCGTATCACTTGGCTCAAGCTTATGTTTTTTATTATCAAGCCCTGATAAAGCTTCTCCTTTTTTAGCTTTTCTAACAATTATCTTATCCTCTTTAATTTTATCTCTATCAAAAGCGTGTAAGGGTTGACCAATTTCTAATAAAACATAATTAGTTATATCAACAATATTATTAATAGGCTCTAAGCCATTTGATCTTAAAAAAGATTTCATCCAAAAGGGTGACTCTTTAACAGTAACATTATCTAAAACTAGTGCCATATATCTTAAACAATCCTTAGTTTTAATCTCTACCCTAACGTCTAATTCCTTTTTATTATCCTTGTAGGTTGGATAATTATAATCTAATTCTTTTCCTAGGGCAGCAGAAATTTCTCTAGCAAAACCAATATGGTTAAAAAGATCAGGCCGATTTGTAATTGATTTATTTTCTACATCTAAAATAATATCATTTAAACCCAAAACCTTGGAAACCTTTTCTCCTATTTTAGTATCTTTATTTAAAATCATTATTCCACTATGATCTGAGCCAATTCCAAGCTCGTCTTCAGCACAAAGCATACCCTTAGATTTTTCACCCCTAATTGTTTGAGCTTTAATCATGGTTCCATCTGCTATTTTAGAGCCTGGCAAAGCTAAAGGTACCTTATCTTGTCTTTTTATATTAAAAGCCCCACAAACTAACCTTAATTCAATATCTTTTTCATTAATCTTGGTTTTAACATCAACCAACTGTAACTTATCAGCATTGGGATGTTTTTTAAGTTCTTTAACCTCTGCTACTAAAATATTTTCTAACCCTTTTCCAGGCTTAATAATTTCTTCAACATTAGCTATTCTAGTATTAATCAAGTCCACCAGTTTTTCTGGTTTAGGAAGGTGATTTATTTTTTGTTTTAGCCAATTGTAACTTAATTTCATAAATTATTTATCTTTATAAACTTTTCCTGAAGTTAAAAAGAAATATTCAACAAAAATTAAAAATATTGCTAAAAATAACGTATTCCACCAATATAAAAGGCCAATACTTTTTAAAATTAAAACAGCTATTACAAAAATGGAAAAAAGCAAGGCTTGTCTAAAAGCAATACCAACTTGTTTAAAAATTGGTTTTTTACCCAATCGAGAACGTACCAAAAAACCCAATAAAGATAAAGTTCCTAAAATAGATAAAAATAAACTAAAATGAAATAAAATTATTCCCAATATACCATTATATTCAGGATTAATAAATAAGATCACCCCTACCCATATAAGCCAAGAAATAAGAGTTAAAATGATCATTAAATTTAAATATTTTTTTAAAGTCATATAATAGTAATTATTTTTTATTAAAATCTTCTTTATTATATAAATTTTTAAAACAAACGTCAATAAAAAAAGAGTTGTCTATCTTTAAAAGACAGACAACTCTATATTAAATCAATCTATTTTTTAATACTCTTTTACATTCCCATTGGCATACCACCCATTCCAGCTGGCATACCTGATGGTGAGCCACCTTTACCAGAATTACCATCATCCTTACTAGGCTTTTCAGTTACTACAGCTTCAGTGGTTAAAAGTAAGGTAGCAATAGAGGTAGCATTTTGCAAGGCCGTTCTTGTTACCTTAGCAGGATCTACTATGCCAGAAGCAATAAGATCTTCAAACTTATCCGTTAATCCATTATAACCTTCATTTTTAGACATTTCTTTAATTTTCTGAACTACTACTGAACCTTCTCTATAACCAGCATTTTCAGCAATTTTACGAGCAGGCTCTTCTAAGGCCCTTTTTAAGATTTCAATACCAAATCTTTCATCGTTTTTAACCTTAATACTATCTAAACATTTTAAAGCCCTTATTAAAGCTACTCCACCACCAACAACAATTCCCTCTTCTACAGCAGCTTGAGTAGCATTAACTGCATCTTCAACCTTAAACTTTTTTTCTTTTACTTCAGTTTCAGTGGCAGCACCTACTTTAATAACAGCAACGCCACCAGCTAATTTAGCTAATCTTTTTTCAAGCTTTTCTTTATCAAAATCAGAACTACTATCTTTTATTTGTTGTTTAATTTTTCCAATTCTTTTTTCAATGTCTTTTTTCTTACCCTTGCCATTAATAATAGTAGTTTCGTTCTTTTTAGAAACTACTTTTCTGGCTTGTCCTAAATCACTCATTTCAGTATTTTCAAGTTTAAGACCAACATCTTCACTGATCACTTTACCGCCAGTTAAAATAGCTATATCTTGTAAGTTTTGTTTTTTAGTATCACCAAAGCCTGGAGCTTCTACTGCCAATACATTAAATCTACCTCGAAGCTTATTAACAACCAAGGTAGCCAAAGCCTCTCCCTCAACTCCATCAGCTATAATAACAAGTTCTTTTTTATTTTTATTAGCCATTTTTTCTAAAAGAGGTAAAATGCTTTGAAGGGAAGAAATCTTTTCATCAGTAAGTAAGATATAAGGATCAGAAAATTCAGCAGACATTTTCTCTTCATTGGTAACCATATAAGGAGAAATATATCCTTCGTCAAATTGCATACCTTCGGTAACTTCAAGTTCCATACCAAATGATTGTGATTCTTCTACTGTAATAACTCCATCTTTATCAACCTTTTCCATAGCATCAGCAATAATAGAACCAACCTCTTCATCATTGGCAGATACAGAAGCTACTTGTTTAATATTATCTTTAGTAGAAACGGGTTGTGCAATATTAGTTTTTATCTCATTAACTATTTTTGCTACCCCCTTATCAATACCAGATTTAATTTGTCTGGGATTAGATCCGGCAGCCACATATTTTAAGCCAGCCGCAATAATGCTTTGAGCTAAAATAACAGCAGTACTTGTACCATCACCTGCAACATTATTGGTTTTAGAAGCAACTTCTTTTAAAAGACTAGCTCCTACATTTTCATATTTATCTTCTAATTCAATTTCTTCAGCTACTGTTACGCCATCATTAGTAATAGTTGGACTACCCATCCCCTTGTCTAGGGCTACATTTCTACCAACTGGGCCCAAGGTTACTTTTACAGCAGCTGCTAGTTTATCAACTCCATTTTTAAGAGCTTTTCTAGCTTTTTCGTCAAAAATTATTTGTTTAGCCATAATTTTAAATTAAATTAATTGATTGATTACTTAATTATAGCTACGATTTTATCGTAGTCTACAACTAGAAATTCTTGGTCTCCGAGCTTATATTCATCAGAGCCATATTTTTCAAACAAAATTTTATCACCGACCTTTACTTCGATGTTTTCTGTTTGTCCATTTTCTAAAGTCTTTCCTTTACCAACCTTTAAGATCTCGCCCTTAATTGGTTTCTTTTTGTCAGCGGTTTCAGGTAAAACAATGCCTGCCTTACTTACCTCATCTTCTATGATTGGCTTTACAATCACGCGACTTCCTAATGGTTGAAGATTTAATTTAGTCATAAATTAATTGATTAAAAATTAGTTATTTTTTTTAGCAGTCAAAACCTTTCAGTGCTAAATTATAATTTTTTTTAAAAAAGGTGTCAAGGTTTTTTAAAGAAAAAAGAGAAGGAATATTTCCTTCTCTTAAATTTTTTAATTTGCCAGTCAGTAGTAACTAACCAGAAAAAACTACCATCCTTTTAAGACTATCAAGTTCTTTTTTAAGCTTTTCTCTGCTAGAACAATTTTCTAGTTCCAAAGAAGTAGCTATCATTACATTTTTGTAAGACTTAAAAGGGTCAACATATAACTCTTCGATGTTTTGAATGTAAAAGAATACTTCAGGATTTATCTTTCTAAGCATTCTAATTTGGGCCATTTTCCAAAGATTCAACTTGTCATCATCTTTCCAGGGCATTTTAAATAAAGTCAAATGTTCTTGGGGTTGAATGCTTGCGTTAGAATCCCAAACAAAACGATAATGCGCTAAGCTAGGATTATCTTTTATCCAAATAATTTTCTTTTTCATTCCTGCAATTTGGAGAAATCTAACCTGAGCCAAATCCCAAAGGCTTCCTTTTGAGGTAGGATCCCAATAAATATGAATAATATCTCTTTCTAAGATATCATTTTCATGTTCTTTTACGATCCTAAGTCCTACTTCGTCATTCTGATCAGTATCAGCATAAGGACATTTAACGTCATAACCTTGGTCTCTTTTTAACGCCACATGTGCACTTATCTCCAGTTCTTGTTTACTTGTTAGTCTTCTAACCGGACAAATTAAATAAATTAGATTATTCATTTTTCCTCCTTTTTTTACAATTTAAGGAACAATCTTTGTTTTTATAATGGCAAATATTTTAAGCTTTGTCAATCCCCTATTTGACAAATATTTTAATAATATTATTATAAAAATATTAAATGGTGCTGTGGCGAAGTGGTTAACGCAATAGCTGTGCAAGGCTATAATTCAGAGGTTCGAATCCTTTCAGCACCTTTATTACCAAGGGGGGTTAAATAAATAAGAGAGACTTAAAAAAAGTCTCTCTTTTCTTTTTTTGTTTAAATAATTTTTTAAAGCCCTAATTCACCTCTCATGTTTTCAGAGATTTCTTTTTTTATTTCTTTTAAGGCCCCATTAATACATGACAATAATACTTTTTCTTGTTTTTCTTTATCTAGTTCTTCATTTAAAGAAATATTAATTATTTTCATTTCACCATTAACAGTAACTTCTACCCCATTTTCTTTATGGGTTTTTTGAACAGAAGATAAAGAGCTTTGCATTTGCTTAAGTTTTTTTAATTGCTTTAATTTATCAAACATAAAATTATTTTTTATAAGTTATTAAATTATCTTTAATCCTGTTTGCCTCTTTTTCAACTAATCCCCCACTATAAGAGGCGCTATGGGCCTTATATCCAGAATAGCTTGGTGATTTTTGATCTAAGTGAAGATTAAGGCCATTTTCATCAATATAAATGTGAAATCTGGGATAATCACTATTTCTTAAGGTTCTTATATAACTCATTTTGCCTGTTCTTTGTCTTTTTCTAGTATAACCACATCTTTTTAAAAAATGGTTTATGTTTAGACTAAGCAAGTTAAAATCAATTTTAATTTTCATAAACTTAAAGGCCTAAAAGTCTTTGAGTTAAAATTAAATTAATAACCCCCCAAATACCTGACAAAATCATCATTAAATTGCCATCTTTGTTAGTAGCCTTATTTTTCTTTAATATAAATCCAAATATAATTCCAGCTGGTACTGGGTTAAATAATACTATAATATAACCTAAATTTATTAGTTTTTGTTTAGAAAAACTAACTTTTTTGGATTTTTTATTCATCTTTTTTTTATATTAAGTTTTAAACACAAGGAAAATTACTCTTCCTTTGCAAGATAAACCTCATCTCCTTCTTTTGCTTGTCCTTCTAATTTTATACCAACCGCATCACCAGCGCTAGCCTTTTTAATATTTTCATGTTCTACTTGCAAAGAAATAACTTCCTGGGTAAAGTCTCTGTTTCCATCACCACCAACAATATGAATTTTATCACCAACTTTTAAATCTTTTTCTAAACTTAAAACCCCAACATTAATTTTTCCAAAAAAATGAGTAATTTTACCTACTTTTTTCTCCTTAGACATAATTAATGAAAATTATATTAATTAACTTTTAAATTATATCACGAATAAAAATCAGAATCAAATAGCCTAAAATTATAAAAATTCAGATTAAATTTATCTGAATTTACTTAAAGTATAGTTAAATTATATAACGTATCTGCCTGATCTTACCTGGTCCCCTATAATTCTACCATGATCTAAACTTATTACTCTTCTTTTTACTAAATTAACTATTTCCTTATCATGGGTTACCAAAAGTACAGTTGTTCCAAATTCATTAATTTTTTCTAATAATTGCAAGATATCTCTTGTGGCAATAGGATCAAGATTGCCAGTTGGCTCATCTGCTATTAAAATCTTAGGCCTATGAACCAAAGCCCGAGCAATAACAATTCTTTGAGCCTCTCCTATTGATAATTGTCTAGGAAATTTATTAGACTTATTTTTTAAGCCAACCACATCAAGTACTTGATTTACTATATTAAAAATTTCTTTTTTAGGAGTATTTACCACTTCAAGAGCAAAGGCAATATTTTCATAAACTGTTTTTCTTGATAAAGGTTTTAAATCTTGGAAAACCACCCCCATTTGTCTTCTTAAAATAGGGATCTCATTTGACTTAATATTAGTTATATCCCAACCACCTATAATAATTTTCCCTTCAGTTGGCTTTTCTTCTCCTAATAATAATTTAATTATAGTGCTTTTTCCAGCTCCAGATTGACCTACTATAGAAACAAATTCAGAAGGTCTAATATGAAAACTAATACCTCTTAAGGCGTAAATGTCAGGCTTATATTTTTTAGTAACATTAACAAATTTAATCATTTAAAATTATGATGAAATATTAAAATAAATATATTTATAAAATAAGCCAGCGCTGAGATTCGAACTCAGGACCTCTGCTTTACGAGAGCAGCGCTCTAGCCAACTGAGCTACGCTGGCTGATTCAAGTTAATTCTTAAACTACAATATTAATTAATTTATCAGGTACAAAAATAATTTTTTTAATATTCTCTTCTTTAACTCTTTTTTTAATTTTTTTACTAGAAAGTGCTTTTTCCCTAGCCTTATCTTTTGATATCCCGGCTTTTACTTTTATTTGATCTCTAACCTTACCATTAATTTGAATAATAAAAGTAATATCGTCTTCCTTTATAAGTTTAGGATCATGCTCAGGCCATTTATTAGCCCTAAAAATGGATTTTTTCTCACCACCTAGTCTTTGATACATTTCTTCTCCAATACAAGGTGACATTGGAGATAAAAGGATAATAAAGTTTTTATAAACTTGTTTTGAAATTTGGTCCTGATTAGACAAGGTATTAGAAAAATCCATTAAGGCTGCTACAGCTGTATTAAATTGAAAATCATTAATATCCCTTGTTACTTTTTTAATGGTTTTATGCATCTCTCTTATTACCATGTCACTATCTTTGTAACCTTCCTTTATTTTTTCTTGTAATCTCCATACTTTTTCTAAAAATCTTCGGCAACCTGTTACTCCTTTGTCAGACCATTCAGTAGATTGTTTAGCTGGACCCATAAACATTTCATAAAGACGCATTGTATCTAAGCCATATTCTTTTACAAAAGCATCGGGATTAACTACATTACCACGAGACTTTGACATTATTTCTCCGTCTCTATAAACCATGCCCTGGCAAAAAAGCTTTGGAAATGGCTCCTTAAAATCAAGATAACCCATATCATGTAAGGCTTTTGTTATAAATCTGGCATATAATAAGTGTAGAATTGAATGTTCTTCCCCTCCAACGTAAAGATCAACTGGTAACCATTTTTTAAGTTTTTCCTTATTAGCAATTTCATCTTCATTATTATTATCAGCATATCTTATATAATACCAAGCTGAATCAACAAAAGTGTCCATTGTATCAGTTTCACGTTTTGCTTTTCCACCACATTTAGGACAAGTTGTATTAACAAAGTCAGAAACCTTAGCTAAAGGCGATTCTCCCTTAGAAGTAGGCTTAAAATCATCTAATTCAGGTAATTTAACTGGTAAATCTTTTTCTGGGACTGGGACAAATCCGCATTTAACACACTTAACCATTGGGATTGGCGTTCCCCAATATCTTTGTCTTGAAATAAGCCAGTCTCTCATTTTATAATTAGTAGTACTTTTTCCTTTACCTTTTTTCTTTAAAAATCTAGTCATTTTTTTTCTAGCCTCTTTGGATGTTAGGCCAGAAAATTGGCCTGAATTTATCAAAACCCCTTCTCCCTCATATGACTTTTCTGGTAAGGGTGATTCTTCTTTTTCAGGTTGTATTACCTCTATAACAGGAATATTATGTTTTTTAGAAAACTCAAAGTCACGTTGATCATGAGCTGGCACTGCCATTATACCTCCAGTACCATAATCCATTAAAACATAATCACCAACAAAGATTAAGACAGGCTGAGAATTAATAGGATTAATAGCTTTTAAGCCTTTTAATTGAACCCCTGTTTTTCCTTTATTAGCCTTTCTTTCTATTTTAGTTTGTTTTTGGGCTTGATTTATATATTTTTGAACTTCTTCCCAGTTTGTAATTTTAGATTTTAATTTTTCTAAAATTGGGTGTTCTGGTGCAACAACCATATAATTACAGCCAAAAAGCGTATCAATTCTTGTGGTATATACACTAATAGTTTCATTTGTATCTTGAACATCAAAATCAATTTCTGATCCTTTTGATTTTCCAATCCAGTTTTTTTGCATTTTTTTAACTTTTTCAGGCCAATCAATTTTCTCTAAGCCTTTTAAAAGATCATCTGCATATTCAGTTATTTTTAAAAACCATTGTTCTAATTCTTTTTCTATTACCTCAGTCCCGCATCTTTCACATTTCTTATCTACTACTTGTTCGTTTGCTAAAACTGTTTTACAAGAAGGACAAAAGTTTACCCTTTCCTTTTTTTTATAAACTAAACCTTTTTCAAAAAGCTTAACAAATATCCATTGAGTCCATTTATAATAGTCAGGTTCGCAAGAAGTTACTTCTTTTCTCCAATCATAGCCATATCCAACTGAAGATAATTGTTTTTTAAAATTAGAAATAGCTTTTTTAATAGTATCTTTAGGATGAATGCCAGTTTTTATAGCATAGTTTTCTGCTGGTAAGCCAAAAGCATCCCAACCCATTGGGTGCAGGACATTTTTACCCTGCATTAAGTTTTTCTTTGCAACAACATCAGTTATAGTGTAACCTTTAAGGTGGCCAACATGTAAACCACTTCCAGATGGATAAGGAAACATGTCTAAAACATAGTAATTGTCCTTACCTTTTTCATCCTTAGTTTGAAAAACTTTTTCTTTTTGCCAAAAGTCAAGCCATTTTTGTTCTCCATTGTTTTCTAAAAAACTATTATAATCTTCCATGGGAATTCATTTAAATAATTAATTAAATAAATTGTGTAAATAATATTAAAAAGTATTTACTTTTCTATTTTAGTTAATCTTTAAAAAATAATCAAGTTAAAAGAAAAAGCCGAGAAATTTTATTCTCGACTTATTTTTTTTATTTATCCCCTTTGGCTTCAATGTCCCTTAATCTTTTCATGGACTTTTTTATTCTTTTTAAGAATAAAGATGCATGCCAACGATTAGCTTTTTTAATAGATACCCCGTATTTTCCAACAAAGTATCCTATTATTAAAAGATAATGAGGGGACTCTCCTTTGTTTTCCTTTTTTAATTTTTTAATATCTTTAGTCAGATCTGCCAGGGTTGGTTCTTCCTTGCCTTCACTCTTACCACCTTTATTTAAAAAATTTAACATAGAAAACCTCCTTTTTTATATTTAATTTTAATACTTAAAACTTAACCAAATTGTAGCACAATTAAGGGGCATTGTCAAGGTAGTAATTATGGCTTTATTATCTATTATAATAAAAACCCCGCTTATTAAAGCCTGGGTTATTTTAATGGTTTTTTAAATAATACTTTTAATATAAAAGAGAATTAATTATTAACTATTTAATTAAACCTCCTCCATAAAAGAACTGATAAACAGACTGTTCTTTATAAAATATTTCTTCTGTTCCAATTATTTTC
>DATFJC010000031.1:0-5666 GCA_035269445.1 Patescibacteria group bacterium | reverse complement strand
CTGGAAAGGAGTGGTTGGCTGATTTAGCTAAAATGCCTCATCTTTTAGTAGCTGGGGCTACTGGTTCTGGGAAAACCGTATTTTTAAATTCGGTTATAATAGGCTTACTTTTTGAAAACACTCCTAAAGACCTGCGATTAATTTTAGTTGATCCCAAAAGAGTAGAACTAACCTTATATGAAGGCATTCCTCATTTATTAACTCATGTTATAACAGATGCTCAAAAAACAGTTAATGCCTTAAAATGGGCTATTAAAGAAATGGAAGATAGATTTGATATTTTAAGTAAAGCTAAAAAAAGAAATATTGATTCCTATAATAAATCTGTTAATGAAGAAGATAAATTGCCCTATATAGTAATAGTAATTGATGAATTGGCTGATCTTATGAGTACTTCACCTCAAGAAGTGGAAAATGCTATAGTTCGTTTAGCTCAAATGGCTCGAGCTACTGGAATTCACTTAATTATGGCTACTCAGCGTCCTTCAGTTGATGTAATTACAGGTCTTATTAAAGCTA
Source organism: Patescibacteria group bacterium (assembly GCA_035269445.1). Taxonomy (GTDB): domain Bacteria; phylum Patescibacteriota; class Patescibacteriia; order UBA2591; family UBA6264; genus DATFJC01. The sequence goes on along the minus strand of DATFJC010000031.1, from coordinate 5,147 downwards.
ATGTAACTTCAAGGGTAGCTTTTTCTGTTGCTTCAAGCACTGATTCAAGAACAATATTAGATTTTAGTGGCGCAGAAAAACTTTTAGGAAAAGGTGATATGTTATATGTATCAGCTAATCTTTCAAAGCCAAAAAGATTACAAGGGGCTTATGTTTCTGACGAGGAAATTAAAAAAATAGTTAATCATTTAAAAGGGGAATTACCCCCTGATTACAATGAAGAAGTAACTGATATTCCTGAAATGGAAAAAGAAAGTGGTTTGGGAGATTTAAAAGAAGATGAAATGTTGCCCAGAGCTAGAGAGCTTGTTATTCAGTCTGGCAAAGCATCTGCATCTTATCTTCAAAGACGCTTAAGAGTTGGTTATGCTAGAGCAGCTCGCTTAATTGACCTTTTAGAAGAAGAAGGGACAATTGGTCCAAGAAAAGGGAATAAGGCAAGAGAGGTTTTAGTTTCTAATCAGGAAAATGAATATCAAGAAGATGAAGATGAACTGGAAACAGATGAGTTTGAAAAAGGGGGTGAAGATCTTGAAGATGAAGAAGATAATTAAATTATATTAAATTATGAGCTTTTCTCAAAAGAAAATAAATACAAATACCTTGGGAGATTTTTTTAAACAAAAAAGGCAAGAAAAAGGGGTTACTTTAAAGCAGGTAGAAATAGAAACTGGAGTAATAAAAAAGTTTTTACAATATATTGAAGATGATGATTTACATAAAATCTCTGGTTATGTTTATACCAAAGGTGCGGTTTTAAAATATGCTGATTTTTTAGGTTTAAATAAAGATGAGGTACTTAAACGACTTCAAGATGTTTTAAAGCCCAATAAAGATTCTAAGTTTTTTCCACCTAGTAGCAAGGATAAAAAAAAGCCTCTTTTTACTTTTAAAACAGGGGTTTTTATCTTAGGTTTTGTTATGATTATTTCTTATCTTGGCTTAAATATTTTTCAAGCCTTGGCCATGCCTGATATTAATGTAATTTCTCCTAAAGAAAATCTAATAACCGAATCCTCCTCTCTTTTAATAAAGGGCAAGGCAGAAGAACGAGCTGAGGTTTTTATAAATAACCAAAGTATTCAAAGCCAAGAAAATGGTTATTTTGAAAAGTCTATTGAACTTTTACCTGGGGTTAATACTATAAAAATATCTGCTAAGAAAAAGCATTCTAATAAAGCAGAGGTAGTACGCCAAGTATTATATAAAGACAATTAAGTTATTTTTTAATCTTTTATAAATATTTAATAATTTTATTTTTAAAATAAAAACGTTATAATATAATTAATCTTATAAAATATAATATATAAAAAAATATGGCAAAAAATAAAACAAAGAAAAAAACTAAAAAGAAAGAAACTAAAAAGAAAGAAAATAAAGCAAAGAAAAAAGCTAAAAAGAAAACAGAAACTAAAAAAAAGACCACTGAACAAATACAAAGAGAAAAAGCTGCCAATGAAGCAGTTAAAAAAATAAAATCTCGTTTTGGTGAGGGAGCGGTTATGAAGTTAGGGGAAAGAGAAAGAAAACAAGTAGATGCTATTTCTACTGGCTGTTTTTCTTTAGATTCAGCCTTGGGAGTAGGGGGGATACCAAGAGGAAGAGTGGTTGAAATCTTTGGTCAAGAAATGAGTGGTAAAACTACAATGTCTTTACATGCTATAGCTGAGGCTCAAAAACTAGGGGGAGTAGCTGCTTTTATAGATGCTGAGCATGCTCTGGACCCAGAATATGCTAAAAGAATAGGGGTTAATATGGATGACCTTTTAATTTCTCAGCCTGATACAGGAGAGCAAGCCTTAGAAATTGTAGAAACATTAGTGCGTTCAGGCGGGGTTGATATAATCGTAGTTGATTCAGTAGCTGCTCTTACGCCTAAAAAAGAAATTGAAGGTGAAATGGGAGATCAACAAATGGGTTTACATGCTAGACTTATGAGTCAGGCTTTAAGAAAGTTAACTGGAATTGTTGGTAAAACTAATACTACGGTAATATTTTTAAACCAAATAAGAATGAAAATAGGTGTTTATTTTGGTAATCCTCAAACTACAACTGGTGGTTTGGCTTTAAAATTTTATTCTTCAGTTAGGATAAAACTTAATCGTTTGGCTCAGATAAAAAATAAAGATGAGGTAATTGGAAGAAGAGTTAGGGCTAAAGTTGTTAAAAATAAAGTAGCCCCTCCTTTTAAAAAAGCTGAATTTGAAATTATGTTTAATGAGGGAATTTCTAAAGAAGGTGACATACTTCACTTAGGAGCTGAAAAAGGGATTATAAAAAGAAAAGGTAATACAATTTACTATAATGATGAAAAGCTTGGTGTGGGTTGGAAAAAAGCAAAAAAGGCCTTAAAAGAAGACAAGAAAATGATTAAGAAAATTAAGCAAGATATTATAGATAAAATTAAAAAAGATAAAGAAGAGGAAGAAGATTAGATCTTTATTAACTTGACTGGGGCTTAATTTTGTCTTATAATATTAATATTAATATTTTTAATAAATTAAATTTAAATTTATGAACAATGAAAAAATACCTCAACCAAGAGGTACTAAAAGTGCGGAAGAACCTTCTCCTAAGGAGGCTCGCGTTGAAGATATAGATAAGGCATTTGAGGCTGCAAAAGCAGAAAATCCTTTACGAACCGTTGCTATTAATTTTAAAAAGTTTGGTATGCTTGATAAGGCCAAGGAGTATAATAAAAAAGCTGATGAAAAAGGCGAGGAAGCCCTTGAGCAGTATGATAAAGAAGTGGAGGAAACCCAAGAAGCTATTGGGAGATTTTTGGATGAAATATTTACCAATCTTGAAGGTTCTCAAAACAAGAAGATTAAAATTCCTTCTTTTTTTAGAAACGAAAAAGGACGCTTTGATATGTTGAAAAAGTTTTTAGGGGTAGCTCAATATCCTTATAAGCAACTCAAAGATATTAATGTCCGGTTTTTTGCTACTAATATTGATAGGGTTGCCTTTGAGGCCAACACAGAAGTAATTCAAATTTTTTCTAAGGATGCATGGGAGGGCCAAAAACGATTTATAGAAAAAGAAAGAATAGAAAGAAAAAAAGAGGATGAAATTTTAGAAAAAGGCCTTGGAGGAGCGCCAGAAAAAGAAGATTAAGCTTGCTATATATAAAATAGATATTATAAAGGCCTGGGATGAAAATTCCAGGCCTTTTCTTTTATAGGGCCCTGAATTTTAAATGAAATTATATAAAGGTTGGGGGTTTTAATTTTGGCAAAGAGCTGAGCCCTCTTTTTTAGCATAAGTAGGTCTTGACTATTTTTTTAAAGGTATTATAATTATTTCTATAATTAACGGTAAATCGTTAAAAAAAGAAATGAAATTTACAGAATTAAGGCAACAATTTAATAAAAAGCCACTTTTTGACGTAAGAGACGTTTTAAATTTAGAAAAAGATTTTCATAGACAACGTCTTTATGACTGGCAAAAGAAAGACTTAATAACAAAAATAACTCACAATTTTTATGTTTTTAATGATAAAGAATTAAGTGAGGAAGATTTGTATTTTATTGCTAACAAAATTTATTCTCCCTCATATATAAGCCTAGAAGGAGTTCTTTATCATTATAATTTAATTCCAGAAACTGTTTATCAGGTAACAAGTGTTACAACTCGTAAGACAAGGAGCTTATCTAGTGAAATAGGTGATTTTTCATATCGGCATGTTAAGTCAAATTTATTTTTTGGTTATAAAAATATTAAAAAAGATAATTTTACTTATCAATTAGCTGAGCCAGAAAAGGCTATATTAGATTTACTTTATTTAAGAAGTGATATTAAAAATAAAAAGCAATTAAAAAATCTTAGAATTAAAAAAGATGAATTTTTAGAAAAGATTGATCAAGATAGAATAAGAGAATATTTAAAGAGATTTTCTTCTAATACTTTAAAAAAGAAGACTGAAGATTTATTAGAATTAATTAATAAAAATGATTAACTTAAATGAATTAACAAAAGAATACCCTAAAAAGCAAAAAATCTTTAAAAAGGCTATTTTAAGGGAGTATTTTCAGTATAAAATTTTAGATTTAATATTTCAAAGTAAATATAGTAATAAATTAATCTTTTTAGGTGGTACTGCACTAAAGTTGGTTTATAATAATCCAAGATTTTCTGAAGTTTTGGATTTTGATAAAAAGAATTTAAATAAAAAAGAATTTATTGATTTATCTGAAAAGATTAAAACCGGCTTAAAAAGGGAAGGGTATAATGTAGAAGTTAAAAATACTTTTAAGGATGCTTTTAGGAGTAGAATAAAAATTTTAGATATTCTTTTTGATTATGACCTGAGTTCACATAAAAGAGAAAAGATGGTTATTCAAGTAGATACTGCTCCTCAAACCATACCCTATAAACCTAAAAGTCATTATTTACAAAAGTTTGAAGTATTCCGTCAAATAAATGTAGCTCCGCTAAAAATTATTCTTAGTAAAAAGATTGTAACAATCTTTGAAAGAAATAGATCAAAGGGGAGAGACTTTTTTGATATAGTATTTCTTTTTTCTAAAACTAAGCCAGATTTTGATTATTTATCTGAAAAAATTGGTGTTAATAATATGAAGCAATTAAAGAATAAGTTAAAGAATTTTTCCAAGGATTTAAATTTTAAAGCATTAGCTAACGATGTAGAACCATTTTTATTTGATTCTAGTCAAAAAGATAGAGTTTTACATTTTTCTAATTTTATAGATCAGTTATAGATGAGTGAAATTGATTTATGTTTATTTTTTTAAAACTATTACCTAGATTGACAAATCTTTTATTTATTGCTATTATAAAGGTAGAACTGAGTTTTTTAAAACAAAAAAGGAGGAAAGATGAAAAGGCAATTAATTAAGCCAAGAAGATTTCTTATAATAGCTATTGCGTTCATTATACTTGTTCCTTTAGTTATGATTCTCATGGCTGATTTTCTGGATTTATGCTTTAATCTTCAAAACAGTCTTTTTTTTAGCAAGCTTTTTATGCTTGCATTACTATCATACTTATGGTGTCTAGGATACCATAAAAAAGATTCCTATTTTTTCATCGCATCTGTTGTAGCTTTAACAGCTATAATTCTAATTATTTTCGCGCCCTTTATTATAAATACTACTAATATTTTCTTTTATTTTATAATAGTGGCA
>DATFJC010000030.1:0-11605 GCA_035269445.1 Patescibacteria group bacterium | reverse complement strand
AGTAGATGCTGTAAACCCTTGTGCTTTAGCTGTTTTAATTTTAATGATGGTAACAATTGTTACCTATAATGCTAAAGATAAAAAAAAGCTTCTTTTAGCAGGTCTTGGCTTTGTATTTGCAGTGTTTATAACTTATATTTTTTATGGAGTTATTATTGTTAAGTTTTTCCAAATAGTACAAGCTTTAGCATCTATAAGGATATGGCTTTATCGAATTTTAGGATTTGTTGCAATAGTTTTGGGTATTTTAAACATAAAAGATTTTTTTAATTATAGCCCAGGAAGTTTTGGTACAGAAATGCCTATGTTTTTAAGGCCAAAAGTTAAAAAAATAATTTCTGGAGTTACCTCACCTATTGGAGCCATGGGAACAGGTTTCTTTGTAACTGTATTTTTACTTCCTTGTACTATAGGTCCTTATGTAATAGCTGGAGGCATTTTGTCTGCCTTAAAAATGATAGAAGTGTTACCTTGGCTTTTGCTTTATAATTTTATTTTTGTTCTTCCCATGCTTGTTATAGTCTTTTTGATTTATGGTGGTCTTGGCAGAATTAAGGATGTTAAAAAATGGAAAGACAAAAACATTAAATATCTTCATTTAGTAGCTGGCTCAATTATGGCTCTTTTGGGTATAGCTATGGTTTTGGGATTAGTTTAGGGGAATTTTAATAATTGTGGTTTTATATTAAAATTTTAAATAATAATAATAAATTATTATGATTAAACCAAACAATCAATTTGGTCCTGGTAGGAGGCTGGGCAAAGGCAGGGGGCGACAGCCAAAAGGCTTTGGCTTAGGCCCTAGTGGAACTTGTGTTTGTCCTAGTTGTGGTAAGGAGGTTGAACATAAAAGAGGCATTCCTTGTTATAAAAGAGAGTGCCCAAAATGCGGGACTAAAATGATAAGAAAAAAATAAATTAATTAAAAAAAATATGAAAATATGTATTCCCTCAAAAGAGGAAAATAAAGGCTCTTTATTAGATTCTCATTTTGGAAGATGTCAATTTTTTGCAATAGTTGATATAAATAATGATAATATAGATTTTATTAAAAACAGTGGTATTCAGGCTAACAGAGGGGCTGGTATAACAGCTGCTCAAGTTGTTGCAAGCAAAAATATTGATGTTGTTTTGGCTTATAATCTTGGTCCAAAAGCTTATAATGCTCTAAAACAAGCTGGTATTAAGTGCTATAGAACAACCGAAGAAACTATCAAAGATGCAATTACAGCTTTTAAAAAAGGTAATGTAGAAAAGATGAATTCTTCTGTTCCTGGTGGCTTTGGTATGGGAAGGCAACGAGGATTTGATCATGGTCATGGTTTAGGCCCAAGAAGCCAAGGAAGGGGTGACTAAAATTAAAAAATATGAATGAAATTTTTAAAACAGGCCAAAAAACTTCTTTAATTGCTGCTTTTGTAACAATTAGTTTAGCTATAATAAAAGCAGTGATAGGTTTTTTGTCTGGTAGTTTGGTTTTATTAGGAGATGCGGTTCATAGTTTTGCAGATTCTTTTTCATCTTTTGCAGCATGGTTTGGTTTAAAAATCGCCAAGAAAAAACCAACTGAAAAATTTAATTATGGTTTTTATAAGGCAGAGAGTGTTACTGCCTTAATTATTTCTTTTTTAATTTTATTTGCCGGTTATAGTATTGTTAAAGAAAGCATTTCTAATATTTTATCAATTCCTGAACTATCAATCCCTGCCTTGGCTATGGGAGCAGCTATTTTAGATGGTTTAGCTATGTTTTTTGTTGGTAGCTATGAAGTTAAAAAAGGGAAATTAATTAACTCACAAAGCTTAATAGCTGATGGAAAGGAATCAAGAATGCATCTTTTATCTTCTTCAGTGGTTTTAATTGGAGTTTTAGCAGCATATTTTAAAATTCCTTATTTAGAAGGTATTACCGGAATTATTATTTCTTTATTTATATTTGAAGCTGGGATTGAGGCTATTAAGGACGCTGTATTTTCTTTAATGGATGTTTCTCCTGAACCTAAAATTGAAAAAACTATTAAAAAAATATTAAATAAAATTTCTGGTTTAAGAGATTTTGAGAATCTTAAATTAAGAAAATCTGGTCCTTTTATTTTTGGTGAAGTAACAGTAAAGATTGGAAAATCCTTAGATATTAAAAAAGCAAATGAAATCTCAGAAAATATAGGCCAAAATATTAAGGAAAAGGTTAAGAATTTAGATTCGTTTACAGTAACCTTTAAGCCTTATAAAACAAAAAAACAGAAAGTTTCTATTCCGATTGATAAAGAAAATGGTCTTGAGTCTAGAATTTCTGAACATTTTGGTAGAGCAAAATATTTTATATTCCTTCAATTAAATAAAGGTAAAATTGAAGATTTTTATATTAAGGAAAATATTTATTCAGATGACAAGGTAAGAGCTGGTTTAAAAACTTCTAATTTTGTGATAAAAGAAAAAGTAGATCTTGTTATAACTAATCAAATGGGACCTATTTCATTTCATACTTTAAGAGATAATATTGTAGATATTTATAAAAATTCTAACTATAGCATAAAGGATGTAATAAGTGATTTTTCTAATGGTAAACTAGAATTTTTAAAAAAACCTACTCGTAAAAAAACTTAAGTTTAAATTTATGAAAAATATAGCTATAACTGGAGGAAAGGGTGGAACAGGTAAGTCCACTTTTTCAATTATTTTAGCTAATCATTTTTTAGGACAAGATAAAAAAATATTTTTAGTTGATTTAGATGTAGAATGTCCTAATGATTATATTTTATTAAACCAAGACTTAAAAAATCCCAAGGGTTATACTTGGGCTAAATTTCCGAAACTTGATCAACGGAAATGTAAAAAATGTGGTATTTGCGCTAAAGCTTGTCCAGAAAATGCTATTTTTCAAGCAAAAGGCCAATACCCTATTTTTAATTTAGATCTTTGCAGTGGTTGCGGACTTTGTCATATTAAATGTCCTTATAATGCAATTAAATTTAAAAAAGAAAAAACTGGTGAAATTTTTGTAAATCAAATAAATAATAATCTTTTTTTAATTACTGGAAAGTCAAAGCCAGGATTAGAAGAAACAGGCCCAGTTGTTAGACAAGTTAAAGAGTTTGTTATGGATTTAGCTCAAAAACAAAAGCCTGATTTAATATTATTTGACACCGCAGCTGGGACTCACTGTCCTGTTATAAATGCTCTTTTAAATACAGATCTAGCTTATATCGTTACTGAACCAACCCCTATGGGGGCTTATGATTTTAAATTAATTCTTAGTTTATGTAAAAAATTAAAATTACCAGTAAAAGTGGTTTTAAATCAGTCTGACTTAGGAGATAATTCAAAATTAAAAAATATTTTAACCAAAGAAAACCTTAAGATAAATATAAGTTTACCTTACTCCCTTAAATTAGCTAAAGCTTATTCTAGGGGAGAGCTTTTAAATATTAAAGATATAATATAAATATGAGTTGTAAGTGGAAAGATATCTGCCCTTTAAGGGATTTAGAAAAAAGAGGGAAAATTGGTAATTTTTGGAAGGAGAATTATTGTAATACAAAAGATAATTGGTTAAATTGCAAAAGATATCAATTGGAGTTTAAAAACAAAAAACATTCTGACAATTTAATGCCAGATGGTAGTTATTTATAACATGAATTTAAAAGAAAAAGATAAAAAACTAAAACAAGTTAAAGAGCGGGTTATAAAATGTAAAAATTGCTCTCTTTATAAAACAAGGAAATTACCGGTTATAGGGCAAGGTAATCATAATGCTAGTATTTTGTTTATAGGAGAAGCGCCTGGCAAAAATGAGGATGCAACCGGTGTTCCTTTTTGTGGTAGAGCTGGGAATATTTTAACTAAATTATTAGAACATATTAACCTAAAAAGGGAAGATATTTATATTTGTAATATTTTAAAATGTCGTCCCCCAAATAATCGGGACCCTAAACCACTAGAAATTAAAAAATGTACCCCTTATTTAGAAGATCAAATTAAAATTATTAAACCTAAGGTTATTTGTTCTTTGGGGCGATTTGCCATGGCCTTTTTGATGGATAAATATGGCTTAGGTCAAAAAATTAAGCCAATTGGCAAGGTTCATGGCAGTGAATATAAAATACAGGTATTTTCTAATGAAATTATTTTTATTCCTTTTTATCATCCAGCTGTTGCTGCTTATAACCCTAATATGAAAGATATATTAAAAAAAGACTTTAAATTGCTAGAAAAATATGAATAAATTTAATATAGTTGTAGCTAGCGGAAAAGGAGGCGTGGGTAAATCAATGATTGCCTCAAGTTTAGCAATACTTTTTTCTAAAAAAAATAGAGTTTTAGCTCTAGATTGTGACGTTGATGCTCCTAATCTAGATATTTGGCTAGGTAAAGGAGGAGAATGGGATGAAACCAAAAGACTTAAGTTGGTTTCTCTCCCAAAGATTGATTATAATAAGTGTAATGGTTGTGGCAAATGCGCAAAGAATTGTCAATTTGGGGCATTAAAAATGAAAGATAATAAACCCAAAATTAATAATTTTATTTGTGAAGGATGTGGAGTTTGTAAGGAAGTTTGCCCTGAGGGAGCCATAACTATGGAAAAGACAAATAATGCTTATATTAAATCTAAAATTACTGAATTCGGGTTTCCCTTAATTACGGGTCAATTGATTCCTGGATTTACTGGTTCTGGTAAAATTGTAGAAAAAATAAAAAGACAAGCAGAAAATTATCAGTATGATGTTCAAATTATAGATTCATCACCAGGCACAGGTTGCCCTGTAAATGCGGCTATTAGGGATGCCAATTTTGTAGTTTTAGTTGTAGAGCCTAGTTTAAGTGGTTTTGCAGATATTAAAAATAGTTTAGAAGTTATTAAGCATTTTAATATTCAACACGGTGTTGTTATTAATAAGTGGGATTTAAATGAAAAAATCACTAAAAAGATTAAAAGTTTTTTTAAGGCTAAAATATTAGGTCAAATTTCCTATAATCAAGATATTTTTAAAAAAATATCTAATTTTAAACCCATTGTAAAAACCGATCTTTTTACTAAAAAGGAGATAAATGATGTTTTTGAAAAATTAAAACAAGTTATTTTAAATTAAACTTTTTAATAATAGTGGGTTTGACTTTAATAAATTTTTTTATTATTGTAAAAATAAAAAGGAGGTTAAAATGTATCCAAAAAAGAATACTTATGAAGGAAAGTTTGTCGTTTTTGAAGGCATAGCTAAGTCTGGTAAAAGCTCAAGAGCAAAAATATTGGCAGAAAAGTTACAAAATAGGGGTTGCGATGTTCTTTTAACAAAAGAGCCTACCGACTCTTTAGCAGAGGGTCGCAGGGTTATAAAGGTCTGCAAATCAGAAAAAGATATTAAAGATCCCAAAGCCCTAGAAAGAGATTTCCATATTGCTTGTGTTAAACACATTAAAAATGAAATTGTGCCTGCTTTAAAGCGAGGTACAATTGTGATTGCTGATCGTTCTTTTTTTTCTGCTCTTGCTTATGGTTTTGCCTTAAGAGTTGATAAGAAATTTCTTTATGATTTAAGCCAAGATATTCTTATTCCTGATATCATGTTTTTTATGCACACCACTCCCAGTCTGGTTTGCAAGCGATTATCAGAACAAAAAAGGCATAGATGTTTATTTGAAAAGGAAAAATATCTCCGTGCTATATTTGGTGCTTATCAGTCTATAATTAGAGATTTTTTATCAAAGACCCATATCAGAATTCTAATGGGAGACTTACATGAGGAGTATATGCTATCAAAACAAATGGACAAATATGTTAATTTGGTTGCAAAAAACTAAAAGAGCCTTTTAAAAATAAAGGCTCTTTTTTCTTTTTAAAATTTATTTATTATTGAAGTTTTTTTGCAAATTTCTTTGCATTATTAATGTCTTTTTGATTGGGTCTTTTTTTATTTACCCCGCTGATTAATTTTAAAAGACCATAGGAGTCATGACCCAAACAATTAAATTCTGCTATGATATTAAAATTTTTATTTTGAAGAATTTTTTTAATTGGTCGATGGTTTTTGTTAAAAAAACAGTTTGCCTTTATGCCGGAAGTTGAAAAAACAAAAGCTTTTTTGTTATTTACTTTATCTAATTTTTTAGCCAAATTTAAGATATTTTTATGCATTTTTCCATAATAGATTCCAGAGCCAAAGCCAATTAAACTTGCATCTTTAATATCTTTTTCATTGGCATTTTTAGCTTTAATTAACCTAGCCTTTAAAACATTGGCCATTGTTTTGGCTATTTTTTTAGTATTTTTATGATGGATTGAAGAATATATAATAATAGTTTTTCATTTTTGTATATTTTTTAAGAATTTATTTTTATTATAGCCTTTATTCTGGTATGAATCAAATACTTAAAATAAAAGAGCGAGAGACGGGAATCGAACGTCGCTCGTTAAACACAGTTTAACATCACTTTCTAAAACCACTCGGTTTTAGTATTTCCTCCACGGGAAAACAATTATGTTTTCCCGACCCCTTTCTGGTTCAATTCCTCAATCATTTTTTAATCAACATTGGTTAACCTTAAGGGTTCACCGATTAGGTTATTTGTAAAAACAAAAAAAGCGAGAGACGGGAATCGAACCCGCATTACCAGGTTGGAAACCTGGTGCTCTACCATTGAGCTACTCTCGCTTATAATTTATCTTAATATTTTATTCTTTTATTGTCAATATATAAAAAAATGTTATAATATAAACATAAAATTACTTATTTTATATATTTTTAACAAGGTCGTTTTAGTTAAAACTTTAATTTAAAAATATGGCTAAAAAAAATTCAAAAGGTTTAGGTGTATCTATTATTATGGCGAGCTTAATATTAGCAGGAGCTATAATCTATGGCTTTAATTCTCTTTCTAGCATGTTACTTGCTCCTAATCAGCCCGTGCAAGAACCGGATAGATTAATTGTGCAAGAAAATGATCATATTAAAGGGGAAAAAGACGCTTTAGTAACTATAATAGAATTTTCTGATTTTCAAGATCCATTTTCAAAAGAGTTTTATAAGAATCTAAAAAAGCTTACTAATGAATATGGAGATAAAGTTTCTTGGGTTTATAGACATTTCCCAGTTGTTTCAATTCACCCTGAGGCTAAAATAGCTGCTATTGCTTCTGAGTGTGCTTATAAGCAGGGAAGCTTTTGGCAGTATGCAGAGGGTTTATTTAATAACCAGGACGATCTTAATAAAGAAACCTATCTTGATATTGCAGAAAATCTAAATCTTAATGTAGTTAATTTTCAAAATTGTCTTGAGTCTCAAGAATTTGACACAAAAATTCGCAAAGATTATAAGCAGGGATTAGAGCTAGGTATTAATGGAACTCCTACTACCTTTATTAATAAAGAAACTATGGTAGGGGCAATTTCTTATAATGCTTTAAAAGCAGAAGTAGAAAGTATATTAGAAGAAATTATTCCTCAAAAAAAATAAATTTAGATATTAATTTTATGAAACGTTTATTAATAGCGCTTTTAATTTTATTTTTATTAAGCGGTCTGGTCTATTTTTTAATTTTAAAAAATGATTCAAGTAATTCAGGGGCTCAAGAGGATAAGGTTCCTGAGTTTATGGTGAAGGATGTTTTGGGACTTACAGCCCCCCTTTCTTTTTTTTACGAGAAAAAACCAGTTATTTTAGTCTTTTTTTCTCCAGATTGTGGTTATTGTGACAGAGAAATATCTGACTTAAATAAAATACACAAAAACTATAAGGAGAAAATATATGTTATAGCTGTAGTTAGCGGTAAAAGCAGTTACGATATTAAGCAATATGCTATGGATAAAAATATTAATTTTGTTATTTCTTCAGATCAAAGCTCTAATATAGTTAAAGCTTATAATATTAGTTCTTTGCCTAGTCATATTATTATTAATAAAAAGGGCAAAATAATTAAAAGGAAAAATGGATTAGTTGACTTCAATATACTTAAAGGTTTAATTAAAAGATTTATTTAATAGTTTTTTATGAAAATTTTTATAGCATCAGATCATGCTGGACTTGAATTAAAGAATAAGCTTAAAAGGTTTTTAAAAACACAAGATAGAGACATAAGAGATCTTGGCGCTTTTAATTATGATAAGCAGGATGACTATCCTGATTATGTAGAAAAATTAGCTAAAAAGCTAAAAAAAGAAAGACAAGCCAAGGGAATTTTAGTTTGTTCCTCAGGTGTAGGGGTTAGTTTAGCGGCCAATAAGTTCTCTTATATTAGGGCTGTTAATGCTTGTAGTAAAAATATTGTCATTTCTTCAAGAAAAGATAATAATACTAATGTTATTTGTTTTGGTCAAAAATATGTTTCATTTAAAAAGGCCAAAAAAATATTACAAGCTTGGCTTAAAACAGATTTCAGTAAACAAGAAAGACATAAGCGCAGATTAAAAAAAATTGAAAATTATGAATAAAATTATACCAGCCATTTTAACAAATGAGCCAATTAAGCTTCAACAAAAATTAAAAAGAGTAAAAAATATAACCAACTTAGTCCAAATTGATTTAATGGATGGTCGTTTTGTTGATAATAAATCAATTGAATTAAATACTTTAGGGCTTTATAAAGACTTTGAGTATGAGCTTCATTTAATGGTAGAAGAGCCTCAAAATTATTTAAAAGAAATATCAAACCTAAAAATTAAGTCTTTTGTATTCCACATTGAAACTAATATTAATCATAAAGATTTAATTTCAAAGCTTAGAGAAAAAAATATAAATGTTGGGGTAGCTTTAAATCCTGAAACTAATGTAAAATTACTAGATCCATTTTTAGATTTAATAGACTTTGTTTTAGTATTAGGAGTAAATCCTGGTTTTTCAGGTAGTAAATTTCAAGATGAAGTTTTAGATAAAATTGTTTATTTAAAAACAAAAAACATTAAAGTAGAAGTTGATGGTGGTATAAATTTAGAAAATATTGAAAAAATTAAAAAAGCAGGTGCTGATAGATTTGCTATTGGAAGTGGTCTTTTTGAAGCTCAAGATATAAATTCTCGTTTTAAAAAATTAAATTCTAAAATTAATTAATTTTTTATGCAAAAAAATAAAAATTTACAAAAAATGACCCAGTTTTTAAGGTACTGGGTTTTAAAGTCTACTACAAAAGCGGGCTCAGGTCATCCTAGCTCTTGTCTTTCTGGTATTGAGCTTATGACAGTACTTTTTTTTGACAATATTTTAAAATATGATATTAAAAACCCAGACAATGTTTTAAATGATCATATATTTTTTTCAAAAGGACATGCTGCCCCACTTTTTTATTCTCTTTTTGCAGGAGCGGGTGCAATTAAAAATGAAAAATTAAATACATTACGCAATATTGATAGTAATCTAGAGGGTCATCCTACCCCTCGTTTCCCTTATACAAAAGGAGCTACTGGCTCACTAGGCCAAGGACTTTCTATTGGTGTAGGTACGGCTCTTTCAATAAAATGGCTTGAAGGCCTTAAAAATAATGTTTTTGTTTTTTTGGGAGATAGTGAAATGGCAGAGGGTTCAATTTGGGAGGCAATTCAAATTGCTAGCTTTTATAAACTAAATAATTTAATAGCAGTTTTAGATGTTAATAAATTAGGACAAAGGGGGAGGACAATGTATGGCCATAATGTAAAAAGTTATAAAAAGAAGTTGGAGTCATTTGGTTGGGAAACTATAGTTATTGATGGACATTCTATTAAGCAGGTTCAAAAAGCATATAAAAAGGCCCTAAATTCTAATAAGCCTTTTATGATAATTGCTAAAACTATTAAAGGTAAGGGGGTTAAATTAATGGAGAATAAAAATGGTTGGCATGGTAAGGCCTTGTCCCAAAAACAATTTAACCAGGTGGTTGGTAGTTTAGGAGATGTTGATAAAAATTTTCAATTAAATATTGCAAAGCCTGAAGATAGAAAGCATTCAGTCCAAAGTCAAGCCTTGTCTGTTGAAATTGATAATGACTACAAAAAGGGTGATAAAATTGCTACCAGAAAAGTATATGGCAAGTCTTTATCTAAAATATATCCTGATTTTCCAGAAATTGTTTCTCTTGACGCAGAGGTAAGTAACTCTACCTATGCTAAAGACTTTGCCAATAATTACCCTGGAAGATTTTTTGAAATGTTTATTGCTGAACAAAATATGGTAGGCGTAGCCCTTGGTCTTTCAATAAGGGGTAAAATACCATTTGTTTCTAGCTTTGCTGCCTTTTTAACTCGGGCTTTTGATCAAATTAGAATGAGTCAATATTCTTTAGACCAAGCTAATATAAAATTTGTTGGATCTCATGCAGGTGTATCAATTGGCGAAGACGGTCCTTCTCAAATGGGGTTGGAAGATATTTCAATGTTTAGGTCAATTTTAAAATCTATTATTTTTTATCCTTGTGATGCAGTTAGTATGGAAAAACTAACAAAAATAGCTGCTAAGAATAAAGGTATTTATTATATTAGAACAACCAGAGCTGATACCCCTGTTTTATATAACAAAGATGAAGAATTTGAAGTTGGGGGACACAAGGTATTAAAAAAGTCTGAAAAAGATAAGATTGCTTTAATTGGGGCTGGAATTACATTGCATGAAAGTTTAAAAGCTTATCAATCTCTTTTAAAAAAAGGAATCAATGTAAGAGTCATTGACCTTTACTCTATTAAGCCCATTAATAAAAAAAAGTTATTAAATTCTTTAAAAGGAATTAAAAAAGTAATAACAATAGAAGATCATTTTCCAGCAGGGGGCTTGGGAGAAGCCATTGAATCAAGCTTGTCTGATCAAGATGTAAGAATTTTTAAAATCGCAGTTAAAAAAATACCAAGAAGTGGCAGTAAAAAAGACTTGCTTGAATATGAAGATATATCTGAAAAAGCAATTATAAAAAAGGTGGAAGAAATATTATAAATTATGTCAAAAGAGTTTGATACGATTAAAATTTATTGTGAAAAATGCAATACTCTTTTGTATAAGTACCATAAGTATGGATCTGGTCATTTAATAAAATGTTTTATTGATCAAGTTAAAAAAGATTATACAAATGGCGATATGAAATGTCCTAATTGTCAAGAAGAAGTTGCTAGAAAAAGAAAATTTAAAGGTAGAGATATTTTTAAAATTATTCAAGGCAAGGTTTATGTAAAAAACTAATAATATTTATTTAGTTTAATAATATAATAAAAAATAGGCTGAAAATAGCCTATTTTTGTTTTAATATATTTTATTTTCTATATATAATTATTTTTTATTAAGATAATCAATTGCTGAAAGTGCGGCTGTTGCCCCTTGGCCAGAGGCAATGGCAATTTGTTTGTAGGGAAGGTCAGTTACGTCTCCAGCTGCAAATAAACCGCTTATATTAGTTTGACACTTTTTATTGATTATAATTTCTCCATAATTATTTTTATCTAATTTATTGGGCGTAAATTTAGAATTAGGAATAAGGCCTATGTGTATAAAAACACCTTTAATCTCTAATTTTTGTTTTTTCTTATCTTTGTCTTTATAAATAATACCATTTATAAATTTATCTCCAACAAATTTTTTTGTATCAGCTTTATTAATTGGTATTATATTGTTTTTTTTATTTATTTTTTCAATTAGTATATTGTCCCCTTTAAAGTT
>DATFJC010000029.1:0-13738 GCA_035269445.1 Patescibacteria group bacterium | reverse complement strand
TTTGATTAGCGTATTTCATTTTTAATTGAGCTCTTTTTACTGGATTAAAGGTCAGGGCTGATTTTACGTTTTGAAAAGCATTTTTAAAAAAATAAAAAGGACTAGTTGGCAATAGTCCTGGATCTTCTAACTCAAGTTTTTCTTGAGCCATATTTTGATTGTTAGGTTCAGCAAAAGCATTAAGTCTTGGCATTAAAATTAAGCCAATTAAAACAAAAAGGCATAAGATTTTGATTGTAATTTTCATAAATTATTTTAAATTAAGTATATTAATTTTTATTTTCTCGGGATTGTTGGGAATTTTATTTTCTATAAATGGGGGCCAAACTTTAATATTTACCTTAGCTATACTCTTAAAGCTTAAAAGGTAATTTTCTACTTCTTTAATGTTTTGGTTTTTTAATTTACTTTTATCAAGAAAAGGTATTTTGTCATTAATGGTAGTATAACCGCGTAATTGAATTTCAAGTTCTGCTTTATCTTGTTCTGAATTATAATTTTTCAATCTATAGGATAGGCTATTTGGTTCAATAGCAGCCAAGGTTTTACCAAGACCTATTTTTTCTTCTAGATTTTTTTGAGCATATTCTAAAATGTCTTTTTCAAGTAAGGCTACAGCTTGAATATTAAGTTTCATGTTAACCTTAAAATTAGTTTTTTCGTCTCCTGCAGTGGCATTGGCCTGCTTTTCTATTGTTTTGCTATTAACGGCAAGCTCAAAGTCAGAGTTTGTTATTTTATCTCGAATTTCTTGAGTGGCTTGATTATATAATTTTTCTTTTAGTTCTTTATAAGCATTGTCTATATCGGTTTGCATAATAACGCCTGATTCTTTTATTCCGCCAGTCATAGGGGAGGTGCTTTTAGCAGTTATGTTTTCTTTTAAAGCTGAGCTTTTAAGTCCGGGTATTGTAAAAATGCTAGGTCCTATGTCATATTCTTTCCCCATTTTATCGGCCCTTACCAATATTTCAGTTTGTCCTCGGGCTGGTATATGAATACGGTTAACTGCTCTGTATATTAAGCCATTGGGAGACTTAAACCTTGTCCCAGCCACAAAGTTTATATTATTCCAGGTATTATTAGTAAGTATAATTTTTCCTTCAGAATAATCTTTCATGCTAACGCTAGCTTCTGCTTTTTTATCTATTTCTCCTTGTTTGATAATTTGGAATGTTTTGCCTGATAAAAACTCTTTATTTTGTCCATTTGCAACTTGAGTTTCAAAGTTAACGTCAATTTCTTGAGGATTGGGGGTAATGTTAATGGTAGCTTGATAAGAAGTTTGAAATAAACCAAAAACACTTCCTGCTAAAGCTAAAAAAACAAGAATAGAAAATACGAAAATTATTTTTTTATGAGGAGACAAATAAGTTGAGGCCATATGTTTTTTATTATAAAGATTATTTTTGTTTTAACAAGAGGTCATCTAAAAGATCGGTGGTAATGGGTCTGACCTTTTGGGCAATTATTTTTAAATTACCATCTTTGTCAGAAGGGTTACCTGTTATTGAAACCATGTTGCTTTCTTCCCAAAGGTCCATTGTCCTAGAATAAATATTAGGGAAAATAATCACTTCTGCTTCTCCTGTAGTGTCTTCTAGCTTTACAAAAAGCATAGTTTTTTTATTAGAGGTTATATTCTTTTTTATGTTAGTTATAATTCCAGCAACCTTGATTCGGCTTTTTTTAGAAATTTTATTATTAAAAAACTTATCTTTAACTTCTTGAATAGGTTGAGCATATTTAAACAAAACACTTTCGTATTGTTCTAGGGGATGGCCTGAAACAAAAATCCCTAATAATTTTTTTTCCCATAAAAGCTTTTGCTTTTCACTGGCTGGCTCTGTTTTTCTTAAACGAAGCTTAGCATTGTTACTGGAAAGAGAAAAAAGAGAAGATTGACCATTTTGACCTTCTTTTCTTTTTTTTCTGGCAAAATCTAAGGGTGTTTGTATATTTTTTAAGATTTGATTTCTTTCTACCAGGGAATCCATGGCCCCGCTTTTAGTTAAACTTTCTAAAGATTTTTTATTTAAATCTTTGTTTTTCACTCTAGACAAAAATCCCTCAAGGGTTTGATATTGACCGTTTTCTTTTCTTTCTTTAATAATGGCTTCTACAATGCCGACACCTACATTTTTAATAGCCAAAAGACCAAATCTAATTGTTTTGTCATCTACTACGGTAAAATTTTTAAAGCTTTCATTTACGTCTGGGGGGAGCACTTCTATCCCCATTTTATTGGTTGCATCTACTTGAAGGGCAACCTTATCAGTATTTGTTTGGTCAGAGGTTAAAAGGGCAGCCATAAATTCGGTAGGGAAATTTGCTTTTAAGTAAGCGGTTTGATAGGCAATCATAGCATAACAGGAAGCATGACTTTTATTAAAACCATAATCAGCAAATGGTTCTATAAAGGCAAATATTTCTTTGGCGGTTTTTTTGGGAATGCCATTTTCAACACAACCAGTTATAAATTTTTTCTTTTGCTTTTTTAAAAGTTTTGTTATCTTTTTTCCCACTGCTTTTCTTAAAACATCTGCTTCGGAAAGAGAAAATCCAGCTAAATCTCTAGAAATTTGTAAAAGTTGTTCCTGGTAAATTGCAATACCATAGGTTGGTTTAAGTATTGGTTTTAGTTTGGGGTGAATATAGGTTGGCTTCTTTTTCCCGTGCTTTCCCGCAATATAATCAGGAATAAGCTTCATTGGGCCAGGACGATAAAGAGCAACCATAGAAATAATATCATTAATTTCTGTGGGCTTTAATTTTTTTAAATATTGTCTCATACCAGGTGATTCTAATTGGAAAACTCCAGTGGTATCTCCCTTTTGTAGTAATTTAAATGCTTTTTTGTCATTTAAGGGAATTTCATTGATATTTATATCTTTTCCTTTTCTAGCTTTAATAATTTTTAAAGCATTTTCAATAATTGTTAGGTTTTTAAGGCCTAAAAAATCCATTTTTAAAAGTCCTAAATCTTCAATAGCATTTTTTTCATATTGAGTAATAATGGTTTTTTCTCCCCCAGAAACATCGTATTGAACTGGGACATAGTTTTCTGTTGGCTCAGGGGTTATAAGAAGACCGCAAGCATGCTTTGAAGCGTGACGGGCTACGCCTTCTATTCTTTGAGCCATATCAATTATTTCTTTAGCGTCTTTATTATTATTGTACATTTTTTTAAAATCAGGGTTTTCTAGGGCCTGTTTTAAGGTGCTTCCAAATGGCACAAGCTTGGCTAATCTGTCGCAAAAATTATAGGAAAAGTCTAATACTCTACCTACGTCTCTTATAGATCCTCTAGCTGCCATAGTCCCAAAGGTTATAATTTGAGCTATATGATCTCGGCCGTATTTTTTTTCTACATATTCTATTACTTCGTCTCTTCTTGTATCAGCAAAATCCAGATCAATATCAGGCAGGGCAATTCTACCTTCAGTTAAGAAACGCTCAAAAATAAGACCATATTCTAAGGGATCAATATTGGTTATTCCTAAGATATAACTAACAATAGATCCAGCTGCGCTACCTCGACCTGGGCCTACTACTATTTCTTGTTCTTTGGCCCAATTTACAAAGTCTTGGACAATTAAAAAGTAACTTGAAAAACCTGTTTTTTTAATTATTTTAAGCTCATGTTCAATTCTATCCTTTACTTTTTTGGGCTCTTTAGGGTATCTTTGTTTTACCTTTTTATAAATCATTTCTTTTAATACCTCAAAATAGCTTTTATCTTCTGGCTTTGGGTAGGAAGGAAGCTTTGGTTTTCCCAATTCAATTTCCAGGTTACATCTTTTAGCTATATCTTCTGTATTTTTAATTGCCTCTGGCACTTCTTTGAAAAAGTTTTTCATTTTCTTAGGAGATTTGAAAGAATAGTCTTCGTCCATCATATTCATTCTATTTTGGTCTTTTATTTTCTTTTTTGTTTGTAAACACAAAAGTACATCCTGGGCTTCACCATCTTTTTCTTCTGGATAATGAATATCAGCTGTAGCCACAACAGGAATATCAGTTTGTTTGGATATTTTTAAAAGTCCTTTATTAACTTTTTTTTGTTCTTCCATTTCATGAGGTTGTAGTTCTAAATAAAAATTGCCTTTACCAAATATTTCTTGGTATTTTAAGGCAATTTTTTTAGCAGTTTCGAATTTGTGATTTAAGACAGCTTGGGCTACTTCTCCTTGAATACAACCGCTTAAGGCAATAATGCCCTTGTTGTATTTTTTTAATGCCTCGTGGTCAATTCTTGGCTTATAATAAAAGCCTTTAAGATGAGCAATGCTTGTTAACTTAAGGAGGTTTTTATAGCCAGTTTGATTTTTAGCCAATAAAATAAGATGAAATGGTTTTTTATCAATATTAGATCTTTTTTTTTCTAAACCATGTCTAGCTACGTAAGCCTCAACTCCTATGATTGGTTTAATGCCGGCTTTTTTAGCTTTTTTATAAAATTCAATAGCCCCATACATAACCCCATGATCAGTGAGGGCTAGGGAGTCCATATTATATTTTTTAGCAGCCTCAATTAATTCATCTATTTTTGCTAATCCATCTAAAAGGGAATAGTGGCTATGAACGTGAAGGTGGGTAAACATATTTATGGTTTAGTTAATTTAATAGAAAAAAAATATTTAAAAAAAATAAATTAAAAGCTATGAAACCTTTAATTGTTTATTTGTAAAAAGGGGAATAATTATTTATCCTTGTTTTTCTTTTTCTTATCTTTTTTTAACAAGTCTAGAATTACTTTTAAAATTTTAGCCAATAAAGTAATAATGGTAGAGTATTTAATTTTCTGCTGAATGTTTTTTAAAAATTTATCTGCCTGGTCTGGTAATAAAGAAATCTTGCGAGAAAATTTTGCAAGACGAACGGCAATTATGATTACTATAATGGCAATTGCAATGAATAAAATGCCTATAATTATTGTTGTTATGCTACTGGTAGCATAAAAAAGATTTTGAAGAGTCATAAAATTTATTTAATTTAATAATAATTTAATTATATAAGAAAAAACTTCTTTGTGCAAATTAAGAATTTGTTTGTTTTTTCCTTAATTTTTTATGATATGAGATAGCAAAGCGGTGAGCCTCATCTCTTATTTGAATTAAAGTCTTTTTTTGAAAACCGGCTGGTTTATTAATAATTTCATTTTTATTTCTTTTAGGGCCCTTAGCAATTCCAACTACTGGTATATTTATCTTGTTTTTTTTAAGTATATTTTTAACAGTCCTAATTTGGCTTATTCCTCCATCAACTAAAATTAGGTCTGGATAGGGCCAGTTTTTATGCTTTAACCTTCTTTGTATTACCTCCCTTATCATGCCAACGTCATCTTGTTTATCAATGGTTTTTATTTTAAATTTCCTGTAATCTTTTTTTTGGGGTTGGCCATTTTTAAATACCACCATAGCACCCACGGCAGAGGTTCCAGAAATATTTGAAATATCATAACCCTCAATTCTAGCTTTTTTGTTATCTTTAATATTATTTTCTTTAATTAAACTTATGTCTTGAACATGTCTTAATCCAAATATTTGTTTTTTTAATTTATTTGCTTTTTCAAAATTAAGATTATTGCTAGCTTTTTTCATTTCCTTTTTTAATTCCCTTATTAGTTTTTCTGTTTTCCCTTGTAAAATTTTTTCTAGCTTATTTATAGTTTTTTTATATTCTTTTTTGGTTATTTTTCCCATACAGGTCCCTGGGCAAAGTCCTATTTGATAATAAGTGCAAGGCCTTTTAAATTTGCCTATTTTTTCAGAGGGGTGAGTGTTATAGGGAAATATTTTTCTTAATATTTTTAAGGCCTCTCTTATGCCAGAACTTTTTATAAAAGGGCCGTACCAGCGAGAGTTATTGTTTTTTCTTTGTCTTTTTTCTTTCCCCCTTGTTAATAAAACTCGGGGGAATTCTTCATTGGTAATTTCTACATATAAAAAACTTGTATCATCTTTTTCTTTAACATTAAATTTAGGCTGGTGCTTTTTTATAAGTTTAGCTTCTAAAATTAAAGCTGATAAACCAGAATCTGTTTTTTTATAATCTATGGTTTTAGTTTCATGGGCTAATTTTTTAATTTTTTTATCTCTCTTGCCCATAAAATAGCTTTTTACTCTTTTTTGAAGGTTAGCTGCTTTGCCAATATAAATTATTTTATTTGATTTGTTTTTCATTAAATAAACACCCGAGGTTTTTGGGAGTTTATCATATATTTTAGTCATAACAAAAAATTAAATTTATTTATATATTTATTATAGTATTTTTTTTAATAAAAATAAAACCCAGGCATTTTTACCTGGGTTATAATAATTACTTAAAGATTCTTCCGTTTTGGGCTTTTGCCTGAATTATTCTGTAGCCCAACTTGTTTAATCTAAGTTTTTCTTCTTTGTTTAATTCTAGATTAAACTCCAAGGGAAGGTGATTGTTTGGGTGCATTGTTGAAAGTCTGTCTCTTATGTTTTTTTCCACTGCAGTAGATAAGCGCTTTTCCCAACCATTTAAACCAAACTCTTTTATAAGGTTTAAAACAAAAGCTTTGTCAGCAAATCTTTTTAGCTTTAGTTTAAAATCCCAAACCATTTTTTGGTTGTTCCTTATTCTTATGCCATAACGAACCTTATATGTCTTTTCTGGCTTAACATAGGTTAGAGAGTGACAAAAAAAGGGTGTGGTAAAAAAAGTATTTTCTTTAACATAGGTGATATTGCCGCTATCAACTATTACAATTTCCCCTTTTGGTACATGAACTATCATGGTAGTTGCTATTAGGATAATTGTGCCTATGGTGATAATTAACTTAGCTGAATTTTTTATTAGGTATATCAAATAAGTTATAATTATCACAGCAACCAATGTACTAATGGCATAGATAGTAATAGTGCCTGTGAAAATAGAGAAAATTGTCATTAAACCCCATACAATCCATACTGGGATTAGAACCTTCCAATTGTTTTTCATTTTTCCTCCTTTTTGGTTTTAATTAACAATTTATTGCCTTTAATATAGCAAAAAATTTTCTTTTTGTCAAGATATTTTTTAACTTATATTTAAGGTTTTTTTTAAATATTTTCCAGTATAACTTCTTTTGGTTTTGGCTACTAGTTCTGGTGTTCCAGCTACTACGATTTTGCCGCCTCTATCTCCTCCACCTGGGCCAAGATCAATTACCCAGTCAGCTGATTTAATAACATCTAGGTTATGTTCAATAATTAAAACAGTATTACCCCTATCTACAAGACTTTGCAAAACAGAAAGTAGTTTTTTTACATCTTCAAAGTGAAGGCCAGTAGTTGGTTCATCTAAAAGATAAAGGGTGTTTCTATTGTCATGTCTTCCAAGTTCTTTGGCTAGTTTTATTCTTTGAGCTTCACCTCCGGAAAGGGTGGGAGAGGGTTGGCCAAGTTTTAAGTATCCCAGGCCTACTTGTTTAAGGGTCTCAAGCTTGTCTTTTAACTTGGGAATGTCCTTAAAAAAGTCATAAGCTTCGTTAATAGTCATATCAAGTATTTGATAAATATTTTTATTATGGTACTTAACTTCTAAGGTTTCTCGGTCAAATCTTTTACCCTTACAAACTTCACAGGTGATATAAACGGTTGGAAGAAAGTGCATTTCAATGGAAATTTGTCCTAAACCTTTACAATTTTCGCATCTTCCTTGTTTTGTATTAAAGCTAAATCTTGATTTAGTAAAACCTCTTATCCTTGCTTCTTCTGTGGCAGCAAAAAGAATTCTAATTTCTTCCCATATTTTAGTATAAGTAGCAGGATTAGAACGAGGTGTTTTTCCAATAGATGATTGATCAATATCTATTACCCTATTTATTTGATCAAGTCCTTTTATTTGTTTTATTTTTCCAGGATCATATTTTTTTACACCATATAATTTATTAATTAAAGTTTTATATAAAGCGTCTTGCATAAGAGTGCTTTTGCCAGAACCAGATACCCCTGTTAAAACATTTAATCTTTGAAGGGGAATTTTTACAGTTGCTCCATTAATATTGTTAGCATGAATATTTTCTAAAATTAATCTTTTGGTGTTTAAGGTTGATCTGCGCTTAGGTAATGGAATTTTTACTTTACCTTTTAAGTATTTAACAGTTAAAGAATTTTCATATTCTTTTTTTAGTAAAACGTCTTTAGTTTTTCCCGAAGTTACAATTTCACCGCCATGCTTGCCAGGCCCTGGTCCTAGGTCAAGAATATAATCACTTGTTAATATTGTTTGCTTATCGTGCTCTACTACTATTATGGTATTACCAAGATCTCTTAAGTTTTTTAAAGTATTAATAAGGCGGGCATTATCTTTTTGATGAAGCCCTATTGTTGGTTCGTCTAAAACATAAAGTGTTCCTGTTAATTGGGAGCCAATTTGGGTGGCCAATCTAATCCTTTGGGCTTCACCCCCAGATAAAGTGCCAGCTGTTCTATCAAGGGTTAAATAATCTAGACCAACATCCATTAAAAAGGAGAGTCTATTATTTATTTCTCTAAGTGGTGGAATGGTTATTTTGCTTTTAAAGCTTTCTTTGTCACTTAATTTTGTAAAAAATTCCCAAGCTTTTTCAATTGATAAACGAGTGACTTCAATAATATTTTTATCTTCAATGGTAATGCTTAAAGCTTCTTTTCTTAAACGGTTTCCTTGACATTTAGGGCAGGGCTTTTTGGACCTATAAGCAACTGTTCCAATACCATGGCACTCTTCACATGCCCCATAAGGACTATTAAAGGAAAATAGGCGAGGCTCAATTTCAGGAAAAGAAAATTGGCACTTTGGACATGAAAATTTTGAAGAAAAAGATATTTCTTCTTTGCCAATTTTTAATGTAACAACATCTTTTCCCTTTTCTAAACCATTTTCAATGGCCTTGGCCAATCTTGATCTTTGATCCTTTTTAGAAAAATCTAGTTTTTTGGGTAATTCATCAACAATAATCTCAATAGTGTGTTTTTTGTTTTGGTCTAAAATTATTCTTTGTTTTAAGGAATAAGTTTTTCCGTCAATTCTTGCTTTAGTAAAACCATTATTTAAAAAGTCATATAATAATTGGTAGTACTGTCCTTTTCTCCCTCTAATAACAGGAGCAAAAATAGTTAAGGTTTTTCCTTTTGTGTTTTTTACAAAATCTATAGCTTTATCAACTATTTTTTGATTGCTTAAGCTTTTTATTTTGCTGCCACAATTAGGGCAATGGGGGGTGCCGGCTCTTGCAAAAAGTACTCTCATATAATCATATATTTCAGTTATTGTAGCTACTGTTGAACGGGGATTATGGGAAGATCTTTTTTGATTTATGGAAATAGCCGGAGAAAGTCCGCTAATTTCATCTACATCAGGCTTATCTATTTTATCTAAAAATTGTCTAGCATATGAAGACAAAGATTCAATATATCTTCTTTGGCCTTCTGCAAAAAGTGTATTAAAAGCCAGACTTGATTTACCAGACCCTGATACACCAGTTATGACTGACATTTTATTTTTTGGAAACTCAACATTAATATCTTTAAGATTATGTTCGCGAGCTCCTTTTATTTTAATTTTCTTTTTCATTTTTTTTGTTTTTTAGCTTTTTAGAAAGTTCTTTAATTTCATCTCTTAAAATGGCTGCCAACTCAAAGTTAAGCTCTTTGGCAGCTATTCTCATTTCTTTTTCTTTTTTATTTATTGATTTTTTTATTTGTTCTTTATTTTCCGGTAAGGGTTTAGATTCAATATTTAAAACTTCATCTACTTCAATCGGAATAATATCAGATATGTCTTTAATAATAGTTTTTGGGGTTATATTATGCTTTTTATTATAGTCAATTTGCTTTTCTCTTCTTCTTTCTGTTTCTTTTATGGCTTGTTTTAAAGATTTTGTTTTTTTATCAGCATAAAGAATAACTTTACCTTTAACATTTCTTGCTGCCCGTCCTATAACCTGAATTAAAGAAGTAAAACTTCTTAAAAATCCTTCTTTGTCAGCATCAAGTATTCCAATTAAAGTAACCTCGGGCAGATCTAATCCCTCCCTTAAAAGATTAACCCCAACTATAATATCTATGTCGCCTCGTCTTAATTTTGTTAGTGTTTTAATTCTATCTAAGGTTTCTATATCACTGTGCAGGTATTTAACTTTAAAGTTTTTATCTTGAAGATAGCCACTTAAATCTTCAGCCATTTTTTTAGTTAAGGTTGTAACTAAAACCCTTTCTTTTTTTTCAACCTTTTTCTCAATTCTTTTTATTAAATCATTTATTTGACCCTTGGCAGGTTTAATTAAAAGCTTGGGATCTATTAAGCCGGTAGGTCTAATAATTTGTTCAACAATTTGACTACTTTTTCTTTTTTCATAGTCCCCAGGCGTAGCAGAGGTATAAATTACTTGATTTATTTTTTTCTCAAATTCGTTAAATTTTAAAGGCCTATTGTCTAGGGCTGAGGGTAGCCGAAAGCCGTGTTTTACTAGGGTTTTTTTTCTTGACCTGTCCCCAGCAAACATCCCTCTTATTTGAGGTATTGTAACGTGAGATTCATCAACAACAGTTAAAAAGTCAGAAGGGAAGTAGTCAATTAAGGTTGGTGATGGTTCCCCCTTTTTTCTATTAGATAAATGTCTTGAATAATTTTCAATTCCATTACAATAACCAACTTCTTTTATCATTGCTATATCGGACTTTGTTCTTCTTTCAATTCTTTCAGCTTCTAAAAGTTCTCCTCTTTCTTCAAAATATTTAATACGTTGTTTTAATTCTTGTTCTATTTTTTTCACTGCCTTTTTTCTTTTTGGTTTTTTGGTTATAAAGTGGCGAGCAGGCGAGACCACAAAGTCATTTACCTTGGGAGTTTTTCCTGGGATAAAGCCCTTAACAGGATTTATTTTATAGATATCTTGAACAATATCATCGTGGCTTAATTCAAAATTATATATAATTTCTTCAGCTGGAGGCATAATTTCCCAGTTATTGCCCTGGACTCTAAAATAGCCTCTTTTTAAATCACTATTAGTTCTAGTAAATTGAATTTCTATTAACTTTTTAATTAAATCATTTCTAGTAATTTTGTCTCCTTTTTTAATATGGATTATTTTTTCTTGGTAATTTTTTGGTGATCCTAGTCCATAAATACAAGAAACAGAAGCCACGATTATTACTTGACGTTGAGTTAAAAGAGAGGCTGTAGCCGCATGTCTTAATTTATCAATCTCTTCATTTATCATTGCCTCTTTACCAATATAGGTGTCACTATTTGGTAAATAACTTTCCGGTTGATAATAATCATAGTAGGAAACAAAATAATGAACTGAGGCTTGAGGAAAAAGAGTTCTAAATTCATTGCAAAGTTGGGCTGCTAAAGTTTTGTTATGGGCAATAACTAGTGTTGGGCGCTTAATAGTTTTAATTACATTGGCAATACTAAAAGTTTTCCCTGACCCAGTTACCCCAAGTAAGGTTTGGTGGTTATAGCCCTTTTTTAAGCCTTGGATTAGTTTTTTAATTGCCTTTGGTTGATCACCGCTTGGCTTGTATTTTGATTCAATATTAAATGACATAAATTATTATTAATTTTAATTTAAGATAGAAAAAAGATCCCGGTTACAATGGTAACAGGGGGTAGGTCTTTGGCTTGATTATATGTTAATTAAATAGTTTGTCAATTTAATAAAATTAGATTATAATAAAAATATGGCTATAATAAGTCCTAAAGAAATAAAATATACTCGTTGGTATCTTGCCAATAAAGACAAGATTAAAAATTTTATTTATATTATTTTAACCTTTTTAATAGTTTTATGGTGGGGTATTTTCGCTTATAATTTAGTTATTTACATTCAAAACACAGAACTTCATCAAGAAAATTTAAAACTCTTAACCCAAGATAGAATAGATTATGCTGCCTTACATGACCACATTAAACCAGCTGATATTTTGATTCTTAAAAATACAGCTTTAGAATCAAAAGAGAATTTTTATGATTTTTTAACTAAGGTTTCTAATCCCAATGAATATTGGCGTGTAAAATCTCTTAAATATAGATATAGTTGGGGAAATAATAAGACTAAATTAAAAGAAATATTTGTGTTGCCTAAAT
Source organism: Patescibacteria group bacterium (assembly GCA_035269445.1). Classification (GTDB taxonomy): domain Bacteria; phylum Patescibacteriota; class Patescibacteriia; order UBA2591; family UBA6264; genus DATFJC01. Next base: position 1,648 of record DATFJC010000029.1, on the reverse strand, counting down.
CATTTGCTTTTGCTACCTTTTTTCAAAAAGAGGTTGGAAGTTTTGAAAAGATAGATTTTATTATTGAAGATATTGACTGGAAAAGAATTAAAAGAAAAGACAGGGATCGATTAAATATTTTATCAAAGATTGATATTAGTAATGCCCAAATTGATTTTATGGTGCCTAAAAATGAAATGGTAAGTATTCCAGTGGTTAATTTTGATATAACCAATAATTCTATTTATAGTTTTTGGGATATTCCTTGCCTTATTATACTCTACAATAGAGCGAATAAAATAGTTGGAATAGATAGATTGCCTGTTAAAGAATTAATGTCTGAAGAAACTAGAAATATGCGTCTTAGTTGGCCCAATATTCCAGCCACTCAAAGCATTAAGGTCGTTCCTTTGTTAGATATTTTTGACAAAGATGTCTATATGCCAGTAAAGTAATTTTTTATGAATCAAAAAAAAATAAAGCGTTTTGACTTTGGTTTGTTTTTAGGGATGATTTTATTAATATTAATAGGTTTAGCAATTTTAAATAGTTTGTCTTTAAGGGGTGGCGAGGTAAATTACTTTAAAAAACAAGCTATTTTTGTTTTAATAGGGCTAGCCATTTTTTTTATAACAACTTTTACGGATTTTCGCTTATTTAAATCAACTACATATTGGATATATATTTTAACAATTTTTTTATTAATAGTGGTTTTAGTTTTTGGGAGAGAGATTAGGGGGGTGAGAGGCTGGCTTAATCTAGGTTTTTTTAATTTTCAGCCAACTGAATTAGCCAAAATAGTAGCTATTTTAGTCTTAGCTAAATTTTGGCAAGAAACAAGAAGGCCTGTTAAGATAAGTGATATATTGATCAGCTTTTTATTAATTGCCCCCTTAGTCTATCTTATTATCCGACAGCCAGATTTAGGTTCTGCCTTGGTTATTATAATAATAAGTTTGGGGATTTTATTTTTAGTGGATAAAAATAAAAAACATTTAATATCTTTATTTGTTTTAATAGTTGTATTGGTTGTTTCAAGTTGGTTTTTTATTTTAAAGCCTTATCAAAAAACAAGAATCTTAGACTTTTTGCTTCCCCAGCAAGGTTCAGGTGATAGTGTTTATCAAATAAATCAATCAAAAATAGCAGTTGGCTCAGGCCAGGTTTTTGGTCGCGGGTTTGGTTTAGGAACCCAATCTCAATTAAAATTTTTGCCAGAATCTCATAATGATTTTGTTTTTGCTGTTTTAGCGGAAGAATTTGGTTTAGTTGGGTCCTTATTGCTTTTAGGACTTTATATATTTGTTATATTCCGGCTAGTAAAAATTAGTTTAGCGGTTTATGATAATTTCAGTATGGTTTTGTGTTTGGGAATAGCCGTTTATTTGTTTTTACAAATGGTAGTAAATGTTAGTATGAATTTAGGCCTTTTTCCTATTATAGGTTTGCCATTACCCTTTGTGAGTTATGGGGGCAGCTCTTTAGTTATTAGTATGTTGGCTATTGGTTTGGTGGAAAGTTCTTTAATTCATCAACCCTTTCTTAAGTCTTAAAAACTAACCCTTTACAAAAAAATAAAAATATAGTAAAATTTTTTAAGTATGTTAAATCTTAAAATTCAAAAAAGAGAAACAACTGGCAGAAAAGTAAAAAAAATGCGTCAGGAAGA
>DATFJC010000028.1:0-15521 GCA_035269445.1 Patescibacteria group bacterium | reverse complement strand
GTGCCTTAACTGCTTTTTTATGGTTTAATATTTATCCAGCGAGATTTTTTATGGGGGATACTGGTTCAATGTCTTTGGGGGTGCTTTTGGGTGTCTTGGCCATGCTTACAAATACCTTTATTTTGCTTCCTATTATAGGTTTTATATTAGTATTTGAATCAATGACTGTGATTATTCAAATGTTTTCTAAGAAATTTCGAGGTAAGAAAATTTTTAAATCTACTCCCATTCATCATCATTTTGAGGCTATTGGTTGGCCTGAACCAAAAATAGTAATGAGGTTTTGGTTAATAAGCGGGATAATGGCTACGCTAGGAGTAGTTATTTTTTTAACTGAAAAACTTCTTTAAAGTTTATGAACAAACATTCTTCTATAATATTGATAGTTTTTGTGGTTTTAGTCCTTATTGGGCTTTTTATGTTAGCCTCGGCTAGTTATTTTGAATCATGCCAAAAATTTAATGATTGTTATCATTATTTAAAACGACAGTTATTTCGTAGTCTACCTTTTGCTTTGGTAGGCTTTTTATTTTTTTATTTTTTTAATTATAAATATTTAAAAAAACTTGCTTTGCCTATTTTTATTCTAAGCTTAGTATTATTGGCATTAGTCTTTATTCCTAGTTTAGGACAAACTAAGGGTCAAGCTAGTTGTTGGGTAAATGTTTTTGGTATAAATTTTCAACCTTCAGAATTTGCTAAAATAGGCTTTGTTATTTATTTGTCTGCTTTTTTTGCTGCTAAAAAAGAACAAATTAGGGAATTGGGTGGGGGGTTTATCCCGGTTGTATTTATTATGGGTTTGGTAATGCTTTTTTTTGTTCTTCAATCTGATTTAGGTGCTTTAGCCATGTTTGCTGGAACAGGGATAGGCCTTTATTTTTTAGCTCGGTCAAAATTAAGTCATATTGTGGTTTTAATTTTAATCCTTATTATTTTAGGTGGTTTTTTGGTTAATACTGTGCCTTATGTTAAAGAAAGATTTTCTACATTTTTAAATCCTGGTCAGGATTTACAGGAAAATGCTTTTCAAGTAAATCAAGCTGAATTAGCAATTGGGTCAGGTGGTATATTTGGTAAAGGTTTGGGGCGTTCAAGTCAAAAGCTTGATGTTTTGCCCGAGGTTATAAGCGATTCTATTTTTGCAGTTTTGGCAGAAGAAGTAGGATTTTTAGGTAGTTTTATTGTTATAATGTTATATTTTTTATTAATTTATCAAATCTTTGTTTTATCAAGTAAGGTTTCTGATGAATTTGGTAGCTTTTTATCAGCTGGACTAGGGCTTTTTTTAGTTATACAAATATTTTTTAATGTAGGAGGAAACCTTGGCGTTATTCCCTTAACTGGAGTTCCCTTGCCTTTTATGGGTTATGGTGGATCTAATTTAATATTTTTATTTAGTGCTCTTGGAATAATTTTAAATATTTCTAAAAAAGGTATAAAAAAATAAGTCCCATTAGGGACCTATTTTGCTTTTTTGCACTGTCCTGCCCATCAGCCCAAGGCCTACACTTGACAAGCAAGCCCAACCTTAGCTCATGGCTACTTCCTGGTTAGGAGGGATTACCAGTTTTGCCACTGATAGACAGGACATTGCAAAAAAACTTTAAGATTCTATTTATAATAATACTAAAAAAAATAAAATTTGTCAAGACCTTTTAAGGCTAATTTTTAACAAAAAAATACCCTAAATTAAAAAGGGTATTTTTATTATAAAAAACTTTAATTGTAATTTTGCATAGCAGCTTCAATTCCTTTTTCAAGGCCAAGCTTTAAAGCCTGGTTTGTTTTTTTAATGGTTTGTTTTAATGTTTCTTTTTCTTGTTTTTTAAATTTTTCTAAAACAAAATTTTTAGCTGGTACTTTTTCTAGATCTTTGTTTTTAATACCAATCCTAAACCTTATAAACTCTTTAGTTTTTAAATGATTTATAATTGACTTTACTCCGTTATGTCCTCCTGAGCTTGAGTTATAAGAGATTCTAATGATTCCCAATGGTAAATCAATATCATCATGAACTATCCATAAATTTTTTAAAGAATTTTTAATAAATTGGTGGGATAATTTTTTAACAGCTTGGCCTGAGTTATTCATAAAAGTATTAGGAAGGGCAAGTATTAGATTATCTTTTTTAGCGGTTTTGGCTAAAAACATTTTATTGTTTTTAAATTTTGGGAAATAAAGCTCTTTGGCAAAATTTTTAATAATTTTTTTACCAATATTATGTCTTGTGTTTTTATATTTACTAGGGTTTCCTAAGCCAACTATTAATTGCATTTTGTTTTAATAAATATGGGCGCTCCTTCAAGATAAAAATTTTCTCTTAGGGCTTTTTTAATAATATTAAAATGTGGTTTTATGATTTGTTTTCTTTTTATTATTATTCTAGGGCAAATTAGGGTAAATTCAAGGGGGTCTTTTTTGGTTTGAATAATATTAATTCTTTGCCAAATTTCTTGTTTAAAGTTTTTTTCTTTTACAACTTTATCTAAAAATTCATTTAATTCTTTTTCTGTAATCTCCTTGTTTTGATTTTGATTAACTTCTAATATAGTTTGCATTAAAACATTTATCCCCTGTTTTTCTTTAGCTGAAATAAAAATTCTTGGAGCAAATGTTGCCATTGGTAGTTTGTTGTAAACTAGATTAGAACGAGTAAATAAGCGATATTCTTTTTTTGTTAAAAGATCACATTTGTTGATTACTATTATTAGGGCTTTTTTAGTTTTTAAGGCCAATCGGATTAAAGTTTTTTCTTGAAAACCTGGTTCTTCATTGGCTGCAACTACTATTATAATAAGGTCTGATTTTCTCATTGCCCTAAGCGACCTATTAACCCCTATTTTTTCAATGCCTGGTCTTATTTTTCTTTTTTTTCTTATCCCAGCAGTATCAATTAAGGTAATAGGGAGGAGTTTTTCAAATTTAGGGGAATCATAATAAAGAAAAGTATCTTGTGGTCCTCTTGTAGTGTGGGGTTTATTTGATACTATGACCTCTTGTCTTCCTATAATTGCATTAAAAAGAGAAGATTTACCAACATTGGGTTTGCCAACAATGGATACTTTTACTGCTTGTTTAGGAGGGAGGGTAGTTAATTTTGGTTTTATTTTTTTAGCTTTTTCAATGGTAATATCTAAAAGATCACCAATGCCGCTACCATTAACGCTTGAAACAGCAATTGGTTTACCTAGGCCTAGGGCTTTCCAAGCCTTATTTTCAGCCCAAGATCGTTTTTTAGGCTTATCTGCTTTGTTTAAAACTAAGATAGAGGGCTTTTTGGATTTTTTAATTATTTTAGCTATATTTCTTTCAAGGTCAGTTAAAATTGTGCCTTTTTCTTTTTCGCTTTCTAATTTTTTAACTTCTGTTATAAAAAAAATAATATCTGCCTCTTTTATGGCAGTTTTTACGTTTTCTTTAACCTTTTTATCAATTTCAGTTTTTGTTTTTTCTTTTGTTAGCCCCCCAGTATCAATAATCTGGAATTTTTTATCTCTCCAATAACAAAGGCCATAATTTTTATCTCTAGTAGTTCCTGAGTGCTTAAAGCTTATTGCTTTTTTTTCTTCTATTAATCGATTAAAAAGAGTAGATTTACCAGTATTTACCTTTCCTACTAAAGCAATTTTAATAATTTTTTCCTTATTTCTTTTCTCAGATTGCATTTTTGAAAATTAAAAGTCTTTTTTTAGTTTTTCTAAAATATTATAAATTATTTTGTATTGGGGGATTTTCTTGGATATTATTAAAAATAACTTGTTCTTTTAATGGTGGATTTTCCTTAAAAATATTTTGAGCCTTTTTTGCTAAATCCTTAAAATCATTTTTAGGCACCAAAACATAACTTCCTTTATTTGTAATTTTATTCTTTAAAAGTCCTTGGTTACCATTTTCAAAAACTTCTGTAATAATGTTTGATTTATCAACCCCCATTATTAATTTAGCTAATTTTAATGATTGGCTTAAATTAAGGTTAGTGCTAATGTTGTTTTTAAATAATTGATATAATTTAAAGATTTTTGTTGGCTTTGCTAAAAGACCCTGGCTTGCTATTTTTTCCTTTATTGCAAAAATAACTTGTTGTTGACGCCTACTTCTAGCAAAATCAGAATTTTCTCCATTTGTACCATGGCGAGAACGGGCAAACTCTAAAGCTTTTTGGCCATTAAGGTGGGCTTCTCCTTTTTGAAAATTTACAGTCTTGTATTTATAGCCAGAAGCTGGATATTGATAATCAGTAAAAGATTTTTTAATATTTATATCAATGCCGCCTATTTCATTTATCACCTTTTTAAAAATATCAAAATTAGCTCTAACCCAATAATGTACTGGTACCTCTAAAATATCTTCAATTGCTTTTGAGGTTAATTTGCCACCATCTTTTGATTCTTTAACACCAATTGCGTTTACAGCATTAATCTTTCTTTTACCATTTCCAGGTACAGTAATATATAGATCTCTAGGAATTGAAATTAAAGATACTTGATTGGTAGATGGCTTAATACTAGCTAAAATTATTGTATCTGTAAGATAAGGTCCTTCGTGCTCAGCCCCGCCCATGCCTAAAAGCAGAATATTTATCCTATCATATAATTCTCCCTTAAGGGTGGTTTTTCCAGAAACTATTTTAGCTACTCCCTGCCAAAAGCTAGCTTGACCTAAATTATTTAAAATTCCATTATGGGTAAAAATGATATTAGTACCAAAAAAAAGAACAATTATGGCAAGGGCAACAATAAATAGCTTATATATTTTTTTACCTTTTCTTTTTTTTTGTTTTTGAAAATTTTGTGGTGTATAAACTCCATTGATTAAGTTTATGTCATCATTTTTCTTCATAATAATTTTTTAGTTTTAGAGTTTGTATTTCACATTATACATAAAAACAGATTTATTGCAACCTTAAAATATTAAAAAAAATGTTTGAAATAGGCTTGTGGAAAACTTTTTTGTTGTATGGGAAAATTTATGATATAATCTTTATAGATAGTTATAATATTTAAATATCTTAAATAATTAATTTTATGAAAAACACTAAAACCAAAAAGAAAGGTTTTACTTTAATCGAGCTTATGGTAGTAGTTGCAATTATGGGACTTTTAGCAGCCTTGGCTGTAATTTCCCTAAATAATGCTAGAGCTAGAGCTCGTGATGCTCGTCGAATTTCAGATGTTAAACAAGTTCAAACTGCATTAGAACTTTATTATCTTGACAATCAAGAGTATCCTGATACACCAACTGATGGTGAAATTACAGGCGATTTAGAAGGGCTTTGTATTAGTGAGGATGGAACAAAGGGAATAGATACAGCTTGCTCAGGAGATGTTTATATGCGTGTTGCACCTTCTAACCCCCAACCAAGAGGAGATGGAGATTGCGACAATACTTCTTATCAGTATACGGCTGTAGCTAACGATTCTATTAATACCAGTTATTACATAACCTATTGTTTGGGCAGTGAAACTGGCGATGTTCCAGCAGGACCTCAAACCGCTACTCCAGCTGGTTTAGATGACTAATTTAATATAAAAATCTAAATAATCAATTTTATGAAAAACACCAAAACCAAAAAGAAAGGTTTTACTTTAATCGAGCTTATGGTAGTAGTTGCAATTATGGGACTTTTAGCAGCCTTGGCTGTAATTTCCCTAAATAATGCTAGGGCTAGAGCTCGTGATGCTCGCCGAATTTCAGATGTTAAACAAGTTCAAACTGCATTAGAACTTTATTATCTTGACAATCAAGAGTATCCTGATTCCACAGGAGAAGTTATAGAAGGGTTGTGTATTAGTAGCACCAATGGTTTAGCTGCAACTTGTTCAGGAACAGTTTATATGCGTGTTACACCTTCTAACCCCCAACCAAGAGTAGATGGAGATTGTCCTGATACACAGTATTATTATACAGGCGACACTGATGCTGGCGATACAATAAGCTATCATATTGAATATTGTTTGGGTAGTGAAACTGGCGATGTTCCAGCAGGAACTCAAACTGCTACTCCAGCTGGCTTAGACGACGACTAATTTGAAAGATAATTATATAATATTTTATAATTATATATAAATATTTAATGCCCCCTAGTTTTACTAAGGGGCATTTTTTTTATTGTTATAATATATTTTTTATGATAATATAAGAGTATATTTATTTATGTTTTAATGAAAAATAATATAATTGTTAAAAAATTAGAAAATATTTTAGAAAAGGGCTGGCTTTTAGTCTTTTTGTTTTCCCCTTTATTTTTTGCCACGTTTTTAAATGGAACCTGGCAAGTAAGTGAAGCCTTGTTTTTCCAAGTTTTAGTAGAGATTCTTTTTGGTATTTATTTAGTAAAGATTATTTTATTAAATAAAATAAATCATAAGGCTGATTTAAGGCTTTTGATTCCTATTATTGGTTTTTTTATTGTTTTAATTATTTCAACTATTATTTCTAATTATCCATTTCATAGTTTTTGGGGGGATTATTTAAGGAAAATGGGTTTTTTGCTTTATTCTCATGTTTTTTTATTTTTTTTAATACTTTTTTTAAATCTTAAAAATATTAAGCAAGTAGTTCGAATTGGATATGCTACTATTTTGTCTACTATTATAGTTTCTGGCTATGGGATTTTACAATTTTTTGAATTAGACCCTCTAAATTGGGCTGAATCTCCAACTGCTATTAATGGGGGTAGGCTTTTTTCTACTCTTGGGCAACCTAATTTTTTAGCTTCTTGGCTTTTGTTTGCTATTCCCATTTTAGCATGGTTGGTTTTTAAAAAAGGCTACTTTGATAATTGGAAACCTAATCTTAAAAAGATTTTTATAAGGCCGGCTTTAGTTTGTTTGTTTTTTATTACAGTTTTGGTTTTAGTTTTAAGCCAGTCTCGAGGGGGTTGGCTTGGTTTTTTAATAGCTTTTTTCTTTTTTATAATAGTTTTTTCTTTTATTGTAAAGCAAAAAAGGCTGGGGAAACTTTTATCAATTTTATTTTTAGTTTTAATTATTTTTGTGACCTATATTAATATAAATCCGCTTCATTTAAGTAAGTCTAATGAAGGCACGATTTTATATAGAATTAAGTCCTTAAGTCACTTATCAGAAAAAGGAGAGCTTCGTTTTATGTGGTGGCAGGACGCGCTTAGCTTAATTAAAGAAAAACCCTTTTTTGGATATGGCTTAGAAACCCAAAAATTTAATTTTAGAAAATCCTATCATCCCAAAACTGCCCTTTTAGAGGCAATTAATTCCTATCCTGACAGGATTCATAATGATATTTTAGATACACTTTATGCTAGTGGGTTTATTGGTTTTTTCTTCTACATTTCCTTGATTGTTTTAGGTTTTTATAAGGGGGCGAAATATATAAAAAAGACTAAAAATAAGGAAAGAAAAGTATTGGTATTGTCTTTTATGGCTGGAATACTAGGTTATTTAGTTTCTATTCAATTTTCTTTTCATGTTGCCCCAACTATAGTTTACTTTTTCGGTTTTTTGGCAATTTTAATAGTTTTACCAAATTTAAAGGAAGAAGATAATTATTAATTTTTAAATTATTTTAAGTTTTCTAATTTAATATTTATGTCTAAAACATTTAAATGTTTTTTAATAATTTTAGTTTCCCTATTTTTTATTTTAATTGTTTGGCAATTAAATATTAGGGTGGGTTTGGCTGATTATTATTTTTTAAAAACTAGGCATTTTAATGAATGGGAAAATTCTTTAAAAAATTATCAAAAAGTTTTTAAATATTTTCCAAATGAACCTTATTATAATAGAAAGTTTGCCCTAAATCTTTTATGGTCTTTAGGTGAGTTTTATCATTCTAGTGAAAATAAAGTTAAAATTATTGATTTAGCTATAAAGCGGCTCGAGTCTATGCCAGAAAAAACAAGAACCTTCCAAACCATTACTTATCTTTCCCGTCTTTATTCTAAAAAAGGTAATTTAACTGGTGATAGTAAAGATTTTGATAAGGCAATAGGTTATATTAAAAAAGCAGCCAATATTTCTCCTAAAATGGCTGGAGTTTATAATGACTGGTGTCAAATAGAAATTTATCAAAAGAATTGGGACAAAGCCAAAGATAAATGCCAAAAAGCTCTTTCTTTGTATCCTGATCTTAATGACCCAAGGGTGAATACTTCCCATAGGAAAATGATTGAAGCTGAGATGAGTCAGGTTTATGAAAAACTAGGAATTATTTTTAGAGAAGAAAATGAATATGGTGTAGCAGAGCAAATGTATGTTCAAGTTATAAGGTTTTTTCCTTTACAAAAAAAGTATATTTGGAAAAAAATAGCTGACCTTTATTATATTCAAGACGATCTTGACCAGGCTATTAAAAATAATTTGCACGGCTTTGTTTTAAATCCAAAAGATTCGGCTTGGTCTAGGGCCTTATCTTTGCTTTATAAAGAAAAGGGAAGCAAAGAAAAGGCTGAGTTTTGGTCTGAAAGAGTTAAAAAGTTAGAAGAAAAATAAAGCAAAGCTCATATTCTTGTTTTTTGCTTATTTTTTTCAATAAAATAATATATTATTTTATATGGCTAAAATATTAATTTCTTTTCCTGTTTATAATGAAGAAAAGATATTAAAAAAAAATTGTTTAAAAGTTTTAGATTTTTGTCAAAAGCATTTTAATGACGAATTTTTATTTGTTATTGCCAATAATGCTTCTAATGATAATACTGGCCTTATAGCCGATGAATTAGCTCTTAAATATTCAAATATTGAGCATTTTTTTATTAAAAAAAAGGGTAAAGGAATAGCCATAAAAAAGTCTTGGCAAAAATACAAGGCTGATTATTATATTTTTATGGACATAGATCTTTCTACTGATTTAAAAGCTTTGCCAGTTTTGATTTCTAACTTAAAAGAAAAAAAAGCAGATCTTGTAATTGGTTCACGTTATGTTTTAGGGGCTAAGTATAAAAGATCGCTTCCCAGGCTAATGATATCTAAAATTTATAATTTACTTTTTAAGTTTATTTTAAATTGTTCTATTAAAGACATGGCCATTGGGTTTAAAGGGGCTAATTATAAATTAGTAAAAGAGATATTGCCTTTAGTTGAAAATAACAATTGGTTTTTTGATTCAGAGCTTGTGATTTTATCTTATTACAAGGGTTACAAGGTAAAGGAGATTCCAGTTGTTTGGCAAGAGTTTGGAGAAAGAAAAAGCAGGGTAAATGTTTTTAAGGTAGGTTGGGAGTATTTGGTGGAGATTTTTAAATTAAAAAAGCGTTTTAAAAATAAATAATAAGCTTATATTTTTTAAGCTTTATAAGAGAAAATTTAGTTTTTAAAAAAAAAGATTTTTTGTTATAATAAAACAGTTAATTAAAAAAATATATTAGTTTTTTAATAAAAGTTTTATGTAAATTCTTTTGTTTAGAACGGGCGGAATTGGAGATGTAATTTTAACCACTCCTTTGATTGGACAGATTAAAAAAAATTTACCCAATTCTAAAATAGATTATTTGGTGGGCAAAAAAGCAAAGCCCCAAAAGACTTTATTGATGCTTATAATAATGCAGAATTTGAAGTTATAAATCAAAAGAATTACTTGGACTTTATAACTTAAATATAATTGAGCTCATTGGTGAATCCTTAAGGTTAACATGAAAGGGAGTGGACAGGTGACACCTGACTAAGAATTAACTTAATTCAATAAACAATAATTTATGCTTTTAACGCTTTTTTACGTTTGTGTATTTGGGATAGGTTTATCTTTTGGTAGTTTTTTAAATGTTTTAGTTTACAGATTGCATAAAAATAAATCTATTTTAGGTAGATCCCATTGTCCAAAATGTGGCCACAAAATTGCTTGGTATGATAATATACCTCTTTTTTCTTTTATATTTTTAGGTGGCCGTTGCCGTCATTGCAAAAAAAATATTTCTTGGGAGTATTTTTTTGTGGAACTTATAACTGGCCTTTTGTTTATTTTTTCTGTTTCAAGGATTGCTGGTAATTACAAGGTATTAAGTTTTTTAGAGGATTTACCGAATTTATATCATTATCTTGGCTTTATTTTTAATGTCCTTTCCAGTTGGATAACCATTTTTGTTTTAGTATTTATTTTTATATATGATTTAAAATATCAAGAAATAAAAGATAGAATTTTAATTCCTGGTATAGCTTTAGTTTTTTATTTAAATGTATTTTTACCAGTTTTAGGTAAGATTCCATCAAGGCTAATGGTTTTAAGTAGAATGACTTCTATTATAGTGGCAGTCTTATTACCGGTTTTATTTTTCTTGGCTCAATACTACCTAACAAAGAAAAAGGGTATTGGCTTAGGGGATTTAAGAATAGGTGCTTTAATGGGGGTTGCCTTAGTTAAGTTGAAGTTGGTAGCTTTAGCTTTGTTTATATCTTATATTGTTGGCTCTGTAGTTTGTCTTATACTTTTAATTTTTAAGAAAAAGAAATTAAAATCTCAAATTCCTTTAGGCCCATTTTTAGTAATTGGCACTTTTGTTGCCCTTTTTTGGGGAGAAAAAATAATTAATTGGTATTTTTAATGCATAAAAAAGCTTTTACATTAATTGAAATTATGGTTGTTATTTCAATCACCGCTTTAATAGGGGGTATGGTTGTGGCTAATATGAGGTCTGGTGGTGAGGTGATTGATCTTAAAAATACATCCCAAAAGCTTAGCGAGGTTATAAAGCAGGCTCAAATGATGGCTCTTTCTGGTAAACAAATTTCTGGAACTAGAATTGATGGAGGCTATGGAGTTTATATTAATGATCAAACTTCCCCTAGTACTTACAAATTATTTATAAATGATCATGAGGGTTCAAATTATGCTTATGATGATGGAGGCGATACTGTTTTAAGAGAATTTGAATTAAGCCATAATATTAATTTAGAATCCGTTGACCATTATTTTATTATTTTTGTTCCCCCAGGTCGGGAAATTTATGTTGGGACCCAAAGCCCAGGAACAATTTTAAGTGGCTCTACTACTATTGTTTTGCGTCATAAGATTAATCGTTATGCTTATATCCAAATAAACTCTCAGGGGCAAATTAACTTACTTGACTCAATTTAAATTATGGCCAAGAAATCACAATCTTTAATTGAAACTATTGTTGCAATTGGAATTTTAGTTACTGGTATAGTAGCCATTCTTTCTATTGGTTTAACTGATATAAGCCTAGGACAACAAAGTGGCAAAAGAGTCCAGGCAATTAGTTTAGCAAGAGAAGGCTTAGGCATTGTTGAAAGTGTTAGAAGTAGTAATTGGTTAAATCCGGAAAATAATTGGCCCTATGGAATTACAAATGGTAATTATTATGTTGATTTTCAAACCACTAGTTTGAATGAAGTTACTTTTGCGGGGGGGGTACAAATAACTGATTGTACTAATTGTTATCTTTGCCAAGATGAAGCTAATGGGTATTTTTATCAATGTGCTGATTCAGGGGCAGAATTTTCTAGGCTGATTACCATTACAAATGGTGATGACTTAGGGGGTAATTGTGAAAATAATTGTGAGAAAAAAATAATTTCAAAAGTTTATTGGGAGGATAAAGGCAAAGGTCATTCAATTAGTCTAGAAAATCATCTTACTAATTGGCGAGAGTCTGATTAAGATTATTTATGAAAAAGAATTTTAATAACAAAGAATCTTTTACCTTAATAGAACTTATGGTTTCTTTGTCTATTTTAGTTTTAGTTATCTTAGCTGCTATGGCAATTTATCTTAGGGTAATAGGGACAAGAAGTAAAACTCTAGGCCAATTAAATATTCAAGAAGACGGCCAATTTTTAATGACCTTAATTAGTAAAGATATTCGTTCTAGTCAAATTGATTATGACAATTATGGCAATGATTGTGATGCCATAGAAGGAGCTAGTACTGCAATTAATAATCTTTGTCTTAAAAGAATTTCTTCAGGTGAGGAAATAGTATATAAAAAAGGTACTACTAATGAAGGAATAGATGTTTTAGAAAGATGCCAAGCACCTGATTGTGATTCTAATGATGATTCGGATTTTAAAGCAATCACAATGACTCAAATAAATGTATCCCGCCTTAATTTTTATATTAGACCGGCTTCAGATCCTTTTGAAGCTGGATCAGTTGATTATGTTCATCCTCGGGCTACTATAGTTTTAAGATTAGAGTCTTTGGTTGAAAAAGATCCTCCTAGTCCTTTATTATTACAACAAACCGTACCTCAAAGATATGGATTTAGAAGATAGTTTATATTGACAAGGGAGCGATAATGGGGCGATCCGATCGTCGGGTGGTGATTCGATCGCCGATTTGCCCCTTATTTATAATCAATATTTATTAATTGTTGCATTAATTGTTACAAAATGATACAATTAAAGAAATAAAATGATACAATTATCAATTTTATGTTTAAGGACAATTTAAATCAAAGACAATTAAATATTTTAAAATTTATTCAAAAAAAAGAAAAAGTTTCTAATATAGATATTAGGAACTATCTTAGGGATAAAGGAATTCAAGTATCACGCATTACAGTAGTAAGAGATATAAATACTTTATTAGACAAGAATTTAGTTAAAAAATATGGTAAAGGTAGATCGGTTTGGTATGAAGAAAAAGAAAGATCAGAATTTTTGAAATATATTGATATTGATAAATATTTTAAAAAAGGACCCGATGAAAGAAAAATTGCTTTTAAGAATTTTAACTTTGATGTTTTTAAAAGGTTAGATAATGTTTTCAATGAAAAAGAAAAAAAAGAGTTGATAGATTTGAATAATCAATATAAAAGACAGGTTAAAAAATTGTCTTCTACTCTTTTGCAAAAGGAGTTAGAGAGATTAACTATTGATTTAAGTTGGAAATCATCTCAAATTGAAGGGAACACCTATTCTTTAATTGACACTGAAGCTTTAATAAAAGAGAATAAAAAAGCTCCTGGTCACAGCCAAGAAGAGGCGACAATGATTCTAAACCATAAAAAAGCTCTTGATTACATATTAAATAATAAAGATTATTTTAAAAAACTTAATTTTCAGAAAATTAGGGAAATTCATAAAATTCTTCTTAAAAATTTGGGCGTGAAGTCAAGAATAAGAGAGCACGGGGTTGGTATAACAGGTACAAAATATAAACCCTTAGATAATAAATTTCAAATTAAGGAAGCTTTAGAAAAATTGGTTAAATTAATTAATAATAAAGATAATCCTTTAGCCAAATCTTTAATTGTTGGTTTATTTATTTCTTATATTCAACCCTTTGAAGATGGCAATAAAAGAACCTCAAGAATGTTAACCAATGCTCTTTTGCTAGCTTACAACTTTTGTCCTCTTTCTTTTAGAAGCGTGGATACTGCCGAGTACAAAAAAGCGATAATTGTTTTTTATGAACAAAATAATTTTAGATTTTTTAAAGAATTATTTAAAGAGCAATTTAGGTTTGCGGTTAATAATTATTTTTTATAAAGATAATTTATGAAACAAAATAAAGGCGTTTCTTTGATTTTAACCCTTTTAATAATGTCCTCTATTTTAACAGGAGCTGTTATAGTGGGTGATATTTTAATTAGACACGGTCAAGTTGTACAAGGAGCCGAGGTGTCTGAAATGGCTTATTTTGCAGCTCGTAGTGGAGCAGAAAAAATAGCTTATAAGGCTTTAAAGAATTATGAAGATATTACTAACCTTAACAATAGTGGTGGTGAGTTGGATAATGGGGGGAGTTATGATGTTTTAGGCATTGATACTTACGCCACTAATCCCAATACAGGCTTAGAAATAAATGATAGTAATTCTTGGTCAATTAACCTATCTCCAGGTGAGACTTTTCATTTAAGTCTTGATATAAATGGGGTTAGCTATCCCAATAGTATTGTTTTTTCAAAATCAGGTTCTGTTTCAAGTGATATGGTTATTTTTGAGTGCACTACTGTAGACGGAGAGTGTGACTCAGGTCAAACCCAAAGCTTTGATGTTGATTTTTCTCATACTCTAAGCGTTGATTCTAATAAAAATTATGAAATTACTATTAAAAATTCAGGCTCTAGTATTGAAACTTATGTTATAGAACCGAACATGACCTTGCCCATAGGCATTCAAACTTCTGTTAAGGGCGTATATTCTGGTTATGAAAGACAAATTAAAGCCACTTTTCGCAAATGGCAAATTTATGGAGGTTAGTTTTAAAAACCTAAAACTATCCACAGGTATTTTTTTTAAAAGTTTGTTATAATATATATAAAGAAAGTATAAAAATTAAAAAAAATTAACCTCTAATATTGGGAGGCAATTTTATTGTATTAATAAAATTTTAAAAAATAAATAGGAAATAGGGCCAATAGGGAGGTTTAATCTTTCTACGCCTCCCTATGCCAGGTCAGACCTGGTTGCCAGGTGCGACCTGATATAGATAATTTAAATTATGTTTCAAAATATAATTAAAAATAAAAAGATTTTAAAAACGATTAAAATACTGTTTGCAGTGTTAATTTTGATAACAGCAAGCAGTTTTTTTGTTTCCAATACTCAGGCCTGGACTCCGCCCACAACTCCACCTCCAGGCGATAATGTAGACAAGCCTTTAAATGTTGGGACTGAAGCCCAAAGCAAAGAAGGTTGGCTTGGTATTGGGATAACAGGTGAACCATCAACCGCCTTAGAGGTAGGTGGCCAATTTACAAGTAATTCTGGCTATATAGTAAATGGTTTAGAGATTTCTACTGGCGATTTAAACGTAAGTACTGGTAGTATTGGTATTGGTACAGCAACTCCAATGTATGATCTTGATGTTTTAGGTAATATTAATTTTACAGGCAATTTATATGAGGATGGCTCAGAGTTTCAAACAGGTTATTGGGAAATATCAGGTTCTGATATTTATTACAATGCGGGTAATGTGGGCATAGGCCTTACCAACCCTTCTTTTCCCTTACATGTTTCTGGTAAAGCTAGAATTCAAAGCTCCAGTGATCAATTATTTGAGCTTCAACAATTAGGTCTTTCAGGTACAGGTGGAGTAGCTGATAATGGTTGGAATTATATTGCTTTTTTAGATAGCGAAGGTGATAGGCAAGGATATTTTGGCATAGATAGTAGTGGCAACTTTCTTTTTAATCCAGAAGTAAGTGGAGCAAATGTTCGCACTAATTCAGATTTTAATGTTAGTGGTAATATTAATGCTACTGATTATAGTGTAAGTGGAGTATCGGGAGCTGATGGGATAAGTTGTGGTACTGATTTTGTTTTAAGCGCTCCAGAGGTTGATGGAGGTATAATAACTTCAGCTAGTTGTAAAACTATTGCTGAAGCTGGTGGTGTAGAAGGTACAGGTGCAGATGGCCAAATTACTTATTGGACTGGGCCTTCAACCATTGATGGAGCTAGTAGCTTAACTTGGGACTCTACAGAAAATCGTCTTGGAATTGGTACAGACACCCCAACAAAAGCTCTTGATGTAGAGGGTGATATTAATTTTACTGGCACCCTTTATCAAAATGACTCAGAATTTCAAACAGGTTATTGGAGCCAATCAGGTTCTGATATTTATTATAATGACGGTAGCGT
>DATFJC010000027.1:0-14425 GCA_035269445.1 Patescibacteria group bacterium | reverse complement strand
CCCATTAAAAAAAATAGATGCAAAAGCTAAAAAACTAATTGAAGAAATTGGCCCAGAATCTGTAATAGAAATAATAGGCACAATTAACAAAAGACCAGAGAATCAAATTAACAAGGAAATGAAAACAGGCGAATTAGAAATAAGCCTAAAAGATATTAAAATTTTGTCAAAATCTAAAACACCACCTTTTGAAATTAATAAAAATAGGAAAATCAAAGAAGAACTAAGACTTAAATACAGATACCTTGATCTTAGAAGAAAAGAGGTAAAAGAAAACATGGTTTTAAGACATAAAATCATAAAAGCTATTCGTGATTACCTTGATAAAAATGAATTTCTAGAAATAGAAACCCCAATTTTAGCCAAAGGAACACCAGAAGGAGCTAGAGAATTCATAGTACCCTCTCGCCTTTATCCAGGGCAATTTTATACCCTGCCTCAGGCTCCCCAACAATTTAAGCAACTCCTTATGATAGGAGGGATAGAAAAATATTTTCAAATTGCTCGTTGTTTTAGGGATGAAGATACTAGAGGGGATCGTCAACCTGAATTTAGCCAACTTGATATTGAAATGAGCTTTGTAAATCAAGAGCAAATACTATCTTTAATAGAAAAAATGGTAGTATCAATAATTAAAAAAACTTGCCCAGACAAAAAATTTAATAGCCCTTTTAAAAGATTAACTTTTGAGCAGGCGCAAAAAAAATATAATACTGATAAACCAGATTTAAGAAAAAATAAAAAAGATAAAAACGAACTTGCCTTTTGCTTTATTACTGATTTCCCCTTGTTTGAGCAGTCTGAAACTGAAGATAAATTAGTATCAGTCCATCATCCCTTTACTGCACCTCAAGAAAAAAATTCTAAAAAAATAAAAAAAGACCCTTTAAAAATAAAGGCCTTTCAATATGATCTAGTTTGCAACGGCTATGAGATAGCCGGGGGATCTATAAGAATTCATTCCAAAGAACTACAAAGAACCATCTTTGAAATATTGGACATTCCCAAACATGAAATAAATAGACGCTTTGGCCATCTTTTAAAAGCACTTGAATATGGAACTCCTCCTCATGGCGGTATTGCCTTTGGTTTAGATAGACTTATAATGATCTTAGCAAATGCACCAAACATTAGAGAGGTCATCCCCTTCCCTAAAACCTCTGATAATAAAGATTTAATGATGGGGGCCCCTTCTAAACTCCCAAAAGAAAATTTAAAAAATGCTCATATAAAAATAGACAAAGATAAATAAATTTATGCAAATTATTAAAAAATCTTTACAAAATTTATTTAGAAATAACTGGCTCTCCGTCATCAATATTTTGGTAATGCTTTTAATGCTTTTTTCAATTAGTTTTATATATGGCATAAACCAAATAGGCGAGCAAACCTTAAGTTCAATGGAACAAAAAATGGACATGGGTATTTATCTAAAGCAAGATGCTAATCAAGAGACCATTGCTTCATTAACACAAGAATTAAAGAGCTTAAAATTTGTCAAAAATATTAAATATTATTCTCCAGCTGAAACATTAGAACAATTTAAAGAAAAGCATAAAGGGGATGAAATTATTCAAGATTCCTTAAAGCAAATTCAAGAAAATCCCTTAGGAGGAACCATTAATCTAAGCTTTCAAGATTCTTCACAATATTCTAAGGTTACTAAAATTTTAGAAAAGCCTAATTTTAGCAACATTATCCAAAATAAAGATTTTCACGATTATCAAGAAATTATTAATAGCTTTAATAATGTTACCCAAAAAATATCTTTAATTACAATTATAATTAGTATCTTTTTCATATTAATAGCAATTCTAGTTATTTTTAATACCATTAAATTGGGGGCAATTTCAAGAAAAAAAGAAATTAAAATTATGAGATTAGTAGGAGCAGAGTCTAAATTTATAAGAGGACCATTTTTATTAGAAAGTGCAATCTATGCCTTAATAGCATGGATTATTAATTTAGGTCTTTTATTAACTTTGTCATTTTATACCAGCGACTATTTAAAAAGTTTTCTGGGTTTTAATTTTGACCTTTATAATTTTTTCACTCACCAATCAACTAGTTTTTTTATAGGTCTTTTAATATTTGCTATAATAATATCTATGATTGGTGGCTCTTTAGCAATTAAAAAATATTTAAAAGCCTAAGAGGCCCGATAGCCAAGTAGTAAGGCAGCTGTCTGCAAAACAGCTATGCGCGGGTGCAAATCCCGCTCGGGCCTTTTTCTTTCAATTTTTTATTTCTTAAAAATGACTAAAAAAAACAACAACAATACAATGATAATAATAGATGCCCAGGCTGTACTCCACCGAGCTTGGCATGCTCTTCCTAAAACTTTAACTGATAAAAACCATAAACCAATAAATGCTGTTTATGGTTTTACTATGTTATTGTTAAAACTTTTAAAACAATATTCTCCTCAAAAAACAGCTGTAGCTTTTGACTCCAAAGGTCCTACCTTTAGACACAAGAAATACAAAGATTATAAAGCAAATCGACCTCTGCAACCTCAAGAATTTTATGACCAAATAGATAAAGCAAAAAAAATATTAAAAGGATTTAATATCCCTGTTTTTGCTAAAAAGGGTTACGAAGCAGATGATATTATCGCTAGTATTATAAAACATCAAAAGAAAAGAAATCCTAGTAAGGATTTCTTAATAGTAACCGGAGACTTGGATCTTTCTCAACTAATAGATGAAAAAACCAAGCTTTATTTTTTAAAACAAGGAGTGGCTACCTTAAAGGTTTATGATAAAAAAGACATTAAAAAACGTTTTGGGATTGGTCCAGAAAAAGTTGCTGATTTTAAAGCCCTTTGTGGAGATAGTTCTGATAATATACCTGGAGCACCGGGAATTGGCCCCAAAACTGCATCCAACCTCCTTCAAAAGTATGATAATTTAGAAAATATTTTTAATTCTCTTGATCAATGCAATAAAAGAATTAAAAAGATTATTTCAGACAATAAAGAACAAATTAAAAGAGCAAAAGAATTGGTTGAACTAAAATACGAAATTAAGGGAATCGACTTTGAAAAATTAAATAATCAACAAAAATTTGATATCAATCAAATCATTAAAATGCTTAAAAAATTTAATTTTCAAAGCTTAATAAAGAGAATTTATAAAATAGAAAATAAACAAGGTAATCTATTTTAGTATGGTTATATTTTTATACGGTAAAGATACCTATAACTCAAGACAAAGACTTAATTTTTTAAAAAATAGATTCATAAAAAAATTTGGTCAAAATAAAAATCTAAGTATTTCTAACTTAGATGCAAATAAAATAGACCCTCGAGAAATAAATAAATATCTTTTCAGTCGAGGGCTTTTTACAAATAAAAAACTTATTATAATTAATCACCCCTTTAGTCCATATAATAAAAATAAAGTAAAACTTGAGGCTCTTGCCCAAAACCTTATAAAACCAGTAAAAAATATAGCTAAAAAATCCCCTCAAGACTCTAATATTCTTATTTTTTGGGATCAGGACATAATCCAAAAAGATTTAGATAAAAATCAAAAAAAATTATTTAACTTTTTAAAAAACCTTAATCACACTAAAAAATTCAAACCTTTTTCAAGCAATGAAACTAAAACATGGATACAAAAAAGAGTCTACAGCCTAAACAAAGAAATTACACCCAAGGCAGTCTTTCTTTTAGAACAAATATATCAAAATAATCTTTATGCTTTAAAAAATGAAATTGAAAAAATTGTTCATTCTAATTTAACTGAAAATAAGATTACAGAGGAAAAAATAAAAGAACTTATTTTAAAAAACCCCCAACAAAGTATATGGGACCTAATTGATGCTGTGGGTCAAAAAAATAAGCCCAAGGCTTTAACACTTTTAAAACAAACCTTAGACCAAGGCACTTCAATTGACTATATTATTGCTATGCTTGGCTATCAATATCGTCTTCTTTTAAAAGTAAAATCGTTCCAAGATAATAATAATAATGAAAATATGGCTAAGGCACTTTCCATTCATCCCTATCCTCTTAAAAAAGCTTTAAAAGCAAGCAAGGATTATAATTTATCAGAAATAAAAAAAATCTATATTCAACTTACGAATATAGACCTTATAAGAAAAAAAACAGTAGCTAACCCAGAAATTTTACTTGATCTTTTAATAATTAAAAGCTAGTCTAAGCCGTGAAGCTTTTTAGCAAAGCGTGATTTTTTACGAGAACCATTATTTTTTTTAATAGCACCAGTCTGGACTGCTTTATCAATAGCTTTTTGTAATTTTAGAAAAATATTTTTAGCCTGTTTTTTGTTATTTTCTTTTATATTTTTAAGAAAAACGCGACGCAAAAATTTAATGCGTGCTTTTCTTTTTTTATGACGATTTCTTACTTTTTCTGAGCGCTTTAAAGCCTTAGCTGCAGATTTTTTAATAGGCATAAAATTTTAATTAAAATTTATCAAATTCATCTTCATCTTCACCATAATCTTCATAAAGATCATCTTCGCCTTGATCTTTTAGCATTTCTTCTTCTCTATCTATAAGTTTTTGCCATTTATCTCTACCATCTATTAATATATCAAGTCTAGATTGAAAGTCTTCATTAAAACTTTTCATTAATTTAGGATCTTTTTGAAAAAGTTCGTATAATTTTTTAATAGCAGATGACGGTAAAATAGGTAAAAAAACAAGCAAGTCATTCTGCTCTTCTGAGGGTATGTTTGATTCATTAATTAGCTTGCGCAGCTTATCTAATTCTTCGGCCATGATAATTTAATATTAAGTCTTAAGCATTATCTCTTAATTGATCCTTTAATTCTTCTGGATGCTCCATTACTCTTTGACTTATTTTACAAGAAATTCTTAAAACCTGCTTTAAATTAGATTCTGGCGAACTGTTAATAATTTCTTCATTCTTTTTTTGAAACTCTGAATGAAGCTTTTTGGTCCCCTCATCTGGATTTAACCAGCGTTTTATAATTTTTTTAGTTCTAAAAAAATTAGCCTCCCGATTTTCATTTGAAACTGGTTGTTCAAATTTATCTAACATAATTTCTTTTAATAAGCCTCCAAAAATTTTTAGCTATATATTTAATATAACAAAAATTTGAATATTGTCAAGTTCTAGCATCCGTGATATAATTTAAGTATAACAAGAAAAAATAAAAAGACAATTGTGGATAATATGATTTATTCTATTAAAGGAAAAATAACAGAAATTTTCAATGATTCATTAATTATTAATGTCAGAGATATTGGTTATCAAATTTTTACCACTAGTAATTTACTAGAATCAGTTAATAAGGGGGAAGAAATAAAGATATTTAGCTATCCCATTATCAGAGAAAACAATCATACTATTGAGTTATACGGCTTTAAAACTGAGAAAATGCTAAAATATTTTAAACTTTTAAAAGATATTTCTAGAATTGGCCCCAAATCTTCTATTAAAATATTATCTTTAGCAAGTATCTCTAACCTAAATCAAGCCATTGTAAGCGAGGACACGGAAATACTAACTAAAGTGTCAGGTATTGGCAAAAAAACCGCTAAAAGGATCATTTTAGAGCTTAAGGGCAAGCTTAAACAAGATAAAAGTGGTCAATTATTTAATAAAAAAGATATTTTAGTAATAGAAGCTTTAAAAAAGATGGGTTATTCTAGTGCTGAAATAAGAAAAGCAATTAAAAAAGTCCCTGATACAATATCAGAGACCCAAAAAAGACTTAAAAGAGCACTTAAAATTTTATCTAAATAAAATTTTAAATTTCTAATATTTCAATTTTTGTGAAAGGCTGTCTTGCGCCTTTCTTTTTTCTTTGTCGGGTTTTGGGTTTATATTTAAAAACTTTAACTTTTTTACCCTTACCATGTTCTAATATCTTAGCTTCAATTTTTGTTTTTAACAATGGTTTTCCAGTTTTAATATCACCTGCTTTTTTATCAAATAAAAGCAAGGTATCTAATTTAATTTTTTTACCCTTTTCTTTATCTAATTTTTCAACATTAAGAGTATCACCCTTTTTTACTAAATACTGTTTTCCCCCTGTTTTAACAACAGCATGATCAAATTTAGACATAAATTTAGATATTTAATTATTAACAGAGTAATAATATTCTAACATATAAAATAAAGATGACAAGCCCTAAAAGCCCTTTGCTTGTTCTACTTCTATCTTATCTGCCCCCTTTAGTATAACCTTATCTCTTCTTTGCAATTTTCCAGATAAAAGATAATTAGCTAAAATATTATTTATTTTATTTTGGATTACTCTTCTTAAGGGTCGAGCTCCATATTTAGGATCATAGCCCTGTTTAGCAATTTCATTCAAGGCATTATCAGTCACCTCTAACCTAATGCCTTTATTATTAAGCTTATTTTTTAGCTTTTTAAGCATTAATTTAGCAATTTTTTTAATATTTTCCATACTTAAAGGCTTAAAAACAATAACCCCATCAAATCTATTTAAAAATTCTGGCCTAAAATAAGAATTAAGCTTTTCCTGGATAAGGCCTTGCTGTATTTTCTTTACTGAAACTTTTTTCTGAAGCTGGTCTTGAATGTAAGAAGTACCAGCATTAGAAGTTCCGATAATAATCAAGTTACTAAAATCAATAGTTCTCCCCAAAACATCAGTTAAATGACCTTCATCCATTACTTGTAAAAATATATTTAATATATCAGGATGGGCTTTTTCAATTTCATCCAAAAGTAATACTGAAGAAGGATTTTTCCTAACCTTTTCAGTTAAGTAACCACCACTACCTGAGCCTTCTTCGCCAATAAAGCGACTAACACTTGATCTTTCTTGATATTCACTCATATCAATTCTTATCATTCTTTTTTCACTGCCAAAATAGACTTCAGTTACAGTTTTGGCTAACTCTGTTTTACCCACCCCAGTTGGTCCTAAAAACAAGAGATTCACAATAGGCCTATCTTGGCTTCTTAGCTCTGTCCTTGCCCTTCTTAAAGATGAGGCAACCATATTAACTGCTTCGTTTTGATTAATAAGGCGCTTGTGAATTTGTTCTTCTAAATTAAGTAATTTTTTAGATTCTTTCTCAGTAATTTTGGTTACTGGAATCTTAGTTCTTTTTGATATAAGTTCAGCTACATCTTCGCCACCTATTATAGAATTCTTACCTCTTTTAGACTTAACCAAACTAGCCACTTCTTTTAATAAGTTAATAGCTTTTTCTGGTAAATATCTATCATGTAAAAATTGATTAGAAAGTTTATATGCTTCTTTTAAAGCAGGGTAAGAAAAATAAACCTTTTTTTTAGCTTCAATAGAAGCAACGTGTAATTCTAAAATTTGAATAGTTCCATTTTGACCTGGCTCTTGAATGTCAATCTTTTGAAAGCTTTCTCCTAAAGCCTCTCCCTCTAAAAGACGACTATACTCCTTTGGATTTGAGGTCGCAATAACAGGAAACATCTTATTTTTCATAGCGCTGGCTAAAATTTCTGAAACATCCAATTCTCCCTTAGAAGTTTTAGTTCCAATCATATTATGGACATCTTTTATAAATAAAACTATATTACCAGCCCTAATAATTTCATTTATTATTCTTTGCATTCTAGCTTCTAGCTGACCAGGACCACTTGCCCCAGCTACTAAAGAAGAAATACTAAGAGAAACCAACCTTTTATCTCTTATCACCTCTGGCACTTTTTCCACTGTCATGCGTCGGGCTAAACCATTAATCATAGTAGTTTTGCCAACCCCTGGCTGACCTACTAAAATAACATCTTGGCCTCCACTTTTAAAAATTCTAAACATAGTCTCTATTTCTTCTTTTCTGTCCATACAAATCTGCAAAAAGCCATTTTTGGCAAGTTGGGTTAAATCTTGACTATATTGATCTAAAAAAGGAGTAGCTACTGCTGTATAAGCTCTATCCATCGCCCCTTTGGGTTTTAATTTTGCACGTCGCTCAAAGCTTGAATGCTTGCCCCTAATCTTTTTATAAACATCAATCCAGGCAGAAACATTTATAATATCCCTTTCAGTTATATCTTGAGCATAAAAAACCTCTTTTACTTTATTTTCAAAATGCATTAAACCCTGAAATAAATTAAGAGGAGTAATAGCAGTTTTGTTTTCCTCGGCAGCAGTTTTATAAGCATAAAGCAAAGCTTTTTTTGCTTTTAAAGAAAACAAATTATTATATCTTGATTCTATACTACTAGATAGGGCCTGAATTATATTATTTTTTAACTTTTCTTGATTAATACCCAAGCGGGTTATAACTGAACTAATTTGGCTATCTTTTAATGCCGCGGCAAAAATATGAATAGGCTCAATAAAACCAGTTTTAAACTTTCGAGCCATTTTCCAAGAATTTCTAACAATCTTTTTTGTATCTTTATCAAAACTATCAAAGACTTCAATTTTCTTTTTAAAAGACATGGCCTTAATATCCTGCCAAGAATTAACTTTATTTTTCATTTCTGTACTAGTTTTAGGCCAATTTTTAATCTGCCTGTCCTGTTCCCTTTCTTTTTTATAATAAAAAAACATATCAATTAACAAAGAAAACCAAAAGAAATTAATTAAAAAATTATTTTGATAGGGAATAAATTCAAATAAATTTTTAGCAAATTCAGGGAAAATACTTAAGCTATCAATTAAAAACTTAAGTAAAAAAATTGCCCCTGTTATACCAATAATAATAAAAACTATTTTTACTAAAGCATTTAAAATATTTCTGATGCGAATCGCCCAAACTTGGCCTTTTTTAAAAACCTTAGAAAAATAAATAAAATAACCACCATACCAACTATAAACCCCCTTGCCTTTGCATTTTTTGCAAATTTTAGCCTGAATACTACCTTTACCATCACATTGTGGGCATTTAATAAACTTCATAATCTTAAATTAAAAAACGAATTATAAGTTGCCATACTACAATGGGCAATATAGCAACCCATAAAATTAATAAAGTTAAACGAAATAAAGTAAATACTAAAAATAAAAAAATGCGCCAAATAAGAAGGATAAGACGCATAAAAAAGCTTATTATTCTACCAGAAAAACTAGTTTCACCATACATTGGCTTAAACAAATATTTAAACATGATTTTTAAAGATAAATCATGAATTTGGTTTTTAGTACCTTTGATAAAACCTAAAAATCTTTTTTTTAAGCCAGTACTATACCACCAAAAAGGAAAGTATAAAATACTTACCATTGAGTCAAAAAATATATTTTTAAAAATACCTAATAAAAAAGACATATTTTTAAAATCTAGCCAATTCCGGCTTTCCTGATTTTTTATTTAAAGTAAGATCTTGAACAATCATCTTCTTCTTTGATAAAGATACTACTTGTTTATAATTTATCAAAAGACAATTCTTGAAAAGATTTTTTAAACCCCACTTATATTTTACCATATAAGAAATAATTTGATGAGAGCGAGGATCTATTTTTATATCAACAACCTTACCCAAATATCTCCTATCTTGAGTATACACCTTTAGTTTAAAAATATCACTAAAAGTCATATTAAAGAATTATTTTTTAATAGAATTAGATTTAATTTCTGGCTTAATAGAGTCTGCTTTAGTATATTTTCTTTGCAATATACTAACTAAAACCGTTACCAACCAATAAAGTATTAAACCACTGGGTAATGTAATACCAATAAAAAAAGTAATTGCTGGCATTAAAAATTTCATTTGGCCACTCATCATGGCTTCCATACCAGCATTTTTGCCTTTTTTAGAAGATGGACTAGCCTGGCTTGGCATCATTTTAGTTTGAAGATATTGAAGCCCTGCTGTAATCAATGCCAAAATCCAATTTGGTTCTGATAAATCTAAAAAGCCCAAAGCTATTGGGTTTAAAGTTCCAGGATCTTTTATAAAACTATATAAGGGTAGGGCAGCATCAGATAAACCACTTCTAAAAACTTGAAACATGGCAATGAGAACTGGCAATTGAATTAAAAGAGGCAGGCATGATGAAAAAGGATTTACTTTATGTTCTTTATAAAGCTTCATCATTGCCTTGCTTTGCTTTTCTTTATCTTCGTATTTCTCTTTAATCTTATTTATTTCTGGTTGAATGGTTTTTAAAGATTTTTGAGCTTTTATACTTTTTTGAGAAAGCGGTAATAATATAAGCCTAATTATGATGGTTAAAAGTATTATGGCAATTCCCAAATCCGCTCCAGAAATATTATTATATAAGAAAACCAATAAATTTAACATTGGTTCATAAAGAATTGTTTTAAAAAATGTAATCATAAATTATAAAAAAATTAAACTAATTATTTTAATGGATCCCAGCCACCATTTGACCAAGGATGACAACGAAGTATCCTTTTTAAGGCTTTAAAGCCTCCTTTAATAACACCGTATTTTTCTATAGCTTGATAACTATATTCAGAGCAAGTGGGTTTAAACTTACAAGTCCCAGGCCAGGGATGAAGCATAGAAAATGGGCCATGATCCGGAGAAAGGGTTTTTTGATAAGTACGAATTAATTTTAAGATTATTCTTCTAATTATCATATAAATCAATTTTTTTTAAAAGCCTTAAAATGCTTATTTCAATCTCATTAAAGTCTTTAGACTTAATGCCCTGTCTTGAAATTAATAAATAATCATATCCCTCTTTTATATTAGCCAAATGCTTCCTAATAATTTCCCTTATCTTTCTTTTTATTCTATTTCGCCTTGCCGCTCTTTTATCTATTTTTAAAGATACTACAATACCAAACCTAGAATAACCCAGATCATTTTTTCTCCACTTTAAAACAAGATAAGAGTTTGTTATAGAATTTCCTTGTTTTGCCAAAACCCTAAAATCTTTGTTTTTTATTAGGCGGTGCTTTTTAGACAACATATTTTATGGAGTCAATTTTTTTCTTTTTTTACTTCTCCTTTTCTTTAGCACCTTTTTGCCAGCCTTGGTTTTCATTCTTTTTCTAAAACCATGGACTCGAGATCTTTTTTTATTTTTTCTTTTTGATTGAGACATATAAACTTATCTTTATTATACACTATTTAATTAATTAAACAAAAGATTATTTAGCATACTCTACAACTCTGTTTTCGCGAATAACAGTTACCTTAATCTCTCCTGGATATTTTAATTCTTTTTCTATTTGATCAGAAATTTCACGAGCTAATTTATGGGCCTTGGCATCATTAATCTCTTCTGGCTTAACAAAAACTCTTAACTCTCTACCAGCCTGAATAGCATAGGCTTTTTTAGTACCTTCATAATTATTAGCCACTTCCTCTAACTCTTCTAATCTTTTAACATAAGCCCCTCTATCATCGCGTCTAGCTCCAGGGCGGCCACCTGAAAGGGCATCAGCAACTTTGACAATAACACCCTCTAAAGTACCAGGATGATCATCATGATGAGACATAGCTGCCTCAACAACATCGTCGGGAATACCATGTTTTTTACAAATATCTCTACCTATTTCAGGGTGAGTGCCTTGAATTTCGTGATCTAGAGCCTTGCCAATATCATGCAAAAGACCAGCTTTTTTAGATTTGGCAACATTACCGCCTAATTCACTAGCTAACATTGCAGAAAGATTAGCTACTTCAATAGAATGTTGTAAAACATTTTGACCATAACTACTTCTAAATTTTAGCCTTCCTAGTAATTTAATTAATTTAGAATCAAGCCCAGCTATACCAACGTTATAAACTGCCTCTTCTCCTGTTTCTCTTATATCTTCAGCTAATTCTTTTTTAGTTTTTTTAATAACTCGCTCAATTCTAGCTGGTTGAATACGACCATCCAAAACAAGCTTTTCTAAAGTTAATTTTGCTAAACGTCTACGAATGGGATTAAAAGCTGAGACAGTAACTGCTTCTGGGGTATCATCCACTATAATTTCAGCTCCAGTTAACTTTTCTAAAACATTAATATTTCTCCCCTCTCTTCCAATAATTCTACCCTTCATTTCATCAGAGGGAAGACTTACAGTACTAGTTGTAACCTCAGTTACATGAGAAGAAGCACACCGCTCAACCACATTGGTCATCATTTCCTTTGCCTTTCTTTCAATTTTTTCTGAACCTTCTTTTTCAAGTTTTTTAATACGACCCAAAATATCATCTTCAATTTTTTTCTCAACATTCTCCATTAAAGCCTTTTTTGCTTCTTCCTTATCCATTTCAGCAATTTCCTGTAATTTTTCTCTTGCTTTTTGATATAAAGATTTTATTTTCTCTTTAACTTCTTCTAGGTCATTTTCCTTTTGACTAACCTTTGCCCTTCTTTCTTCAAGCTCTAAAATCTTTTTTTCAAACCTTTCCTGACGTTTTTCTAACTTTGCTTCTAAATCTTTTAATTCACTTCTTCTTTTCTTTTCTTCTTCTTTAGCCTCTTCTACTACTTTTAAAGCTTTTTCTCTAGCCTCAAAAAATATTTCTTGTCTTTTTACCTTAGCTTCTGTTAAAAGCTTTTTTGCCTTTTTCTCAGCTGATCTAACAAAATATTTAGCCATAAACATTCGGATAATCCAGCCAGCTACTAAACTAATAATTGCTATTAAAGCGATAGTAATATAATTCATAAGTTATATAATTAATTATTTATTTAAATAAAAACCGAGAACCTATATTCTCGGCCTTTAAAGGAAAATTATTAAAATTGTCAAAGCAAATTAACTGCTTTTTATAATTTTATCAATCAAGCCATAATCTTTAGCCCTATTGGCTGTCATAAAAAAGTCACGATCAGTATCTTTTTGAATGGTTTTAAGATTTTGGCCTGTATGCTTAGCAAGTATTTTGTTAATTCTTTTTCTGATATCTAATATGTGCTCTGCTCTAATTTTAATATCAGAAGCTTGACCCTTGGCACCTCCCATTACCTGGTGAAGCATAATTTCAGCATTAGGCAAGGCTAATCTTTTGCCCTTTTCGCCTCCTGCTAAAAGAACTGCTCCCATTGAAGCGGCTGTTCCTACACAAATAGTACTAATATTTACCTTAACGTACTGCATTGTGTCATAAACCGCTAAGCCGGCTGTTACCGAGCCTCCAGGAGTATTGATATAAAGTTGAATGTCTTTATCATTGTCTTTGCTTTCTAAAAATAATAATTGAGCTATAACAGTATTAGCAACCGTATCAGTTATCGGACTGCCAAGAAAAATAATTCTTTCCTTTAAAAGTCGAGAATAAATATCATATGCCCTTTCATGGCCACTTGAAGATTTTTCTACAACTGTTGGAACAAGATGTTGCATATAATTTAATTTATACTAATAACTATTTTTATTATATCAATAAAAAAAGAAAAGTCAACTAATCTTGTTTCCCTTTCATATCTTTCTTGTCATCCTTATATCTTTTCCAAAAAGAAGGAAAATATAATATATTTAAAAATACACCTAATAAAAATATACTTAAAAGATAGCTTAAACCTGAATAATAATCACCCCAAGTTAAAAGAAGCCCCACTTCATCCATAAAAAGACCTAAGCCAACCCCGTAAATAATAGCAAGTTTATCATTTTCTTTTTCACTATTATCCTCAACAATAGAAAGCCAACCAGCAATTGCTATTAAAATAATTCCAAAATAAAAGTGGTGAATGTGATAGCCAAAAAGTACAATATTTCTCCCTATTGCAAAATTAACTTCTGGTAAATTTTCATTAATAGTTTGGGCAAAGGGGGTATTTGCTGCCCCAGCTATAACTACAAGTAGTCTAATAGTAATAAAAGAAACTAAATAAGCAGCAGCAATAAGAAAGGGTGTTTTTTTCTCTTTTTTAAACATAATAAGCCTTTTTAGTTATTTTTATATATTTATTTAATTATTTAAATTATTTTTATAATAATTTGGCGGAGAGGGAGGGATTTGAACCCTCGAGAGTCATAAGACTCTACTGGTTTTCGAAACCAGCGCAATCAACCGGACTATGCGACCTCTCCATAACCTGCTTTTTTATTATATAAAAAAGCCATAAGTAAAACTAAAAACCAAAAAAGAATAGATAAGTCGTTTTTAAAATAAGGTGTATCTACTAAACCATGAACCAAAACCACTATCATCGCTCCCATTACGCCAAGTATTTGCATTTTAAACCCTGATCTAACCTTTTTTAACTTTAATAAGCCTAAGTAAAAAAATCTAATAATAATCCATAAAAATATTAATAAGCCAAACAAGCCAAGCTCTAACCAAAGCGATAAAAATAGGTTATGAGGATAGGGATGAGTTTCTACAGAAACAAGTTTTTTGCTAGTTTTATCAAAGTAAGCTTTTTGAATACCAGGAATAAGCTCTTGATATCCTGAAAGTCCAACCCCTAAGATCATATTTTCTGAAAGCAAATCTAGGGCTCCCTCCCAAATATTTAATCTTAATTTACCAGAAAGGTCAGAAAGAGTAACTTTTTCTAAAAACATATCTTTATAAGGAGATAAAAATAAAAGCAAAAAAGCAATTATTAAAA
>DATFJC010000026.1:0-11037 GCA_035269445.1 Patescibacteria group bacterium | reverse complement strand
TTTAATTTGCGGTATGGGAGCCTCAGCCATTTCTGGCAATATTGCAAAAAATCTTATTAAAAATAAAATCTCCTTGCCCTTTTTAATAAACAAGGATGTTAACCTACCTAATTGGGTTAATAAAAATACTTTATGTCTTATAATAAGTCATTCTGGAAATACACAAGAAACAATTAAAATGGCTAAAAAAGCTATTAAGATTAAGGCAAAAATAATTATCATAACCAGTGATGGAGAGTTAGGGCAATTAGCTAAAAAAGAAAATACTCCAATTTTAAAATTTCCTTTTAAAAAACCATCTCGCTTTAATATAGGATTTTCTTTAACTTTTTTATCCTTAATACTTAAAAAATTAAATCTTGTATCTAGCCTTAATTTAAGCGCAAGCGTTCCTAAGCTTATTGAAATTAATAAAATGTTTGATTTAAGCGTAAAGACTGAAGAGAATGTAGCAAAACATTTAGCTTATTTTATATTTGACCACTTGCCTGTAATTACTTCTACGCACAATTTAAATGGCATAACCCAAAGACTTAAAAATCAATTATCAGAAAATAGCAAAAATTTCTCTTATTTAGAGGAAATACCGGAAATAATTCATAATTCCATTGAAAACAAAAATCCTTGGCGCTTGAAAGATGAAATAGTATTTTTAATTTTCGAGAATCTAAAAAAAGACAATCAAATTGAAAAAACAATAAAAACACTTACAAATATTTTAGATAAGAAAAACATAAGATGGCAAAAAATTCCTATATTTGCAAAAGCAGAGACAACAAAAATACTAAGCCTAGTTTGTTTAATGGATTGGATTAGTTATTATTTGGCAATTTTAAATAAAATTGACCCAGCTTCTATAAAAGAAATTGAAAAAGCCAAAAAACAAATCTATGAATAATAAAAAAATTAATTTAAAAAAAAGCCCCTTTATAGAACTTTTTATTTTTGGAATTTGTTTTATTATATTTCTATATATCATAATACCACCAACTATAGTAGGGTCAGATAGTTTTTATCATGCTAAATTGGCCGAGTTAATACAAGAAAAAGGTCTTGTTAAAGACTTTCCCTGGATGCAATTTACTACCTACAAAGATATTTTTGTCGATCACCACTTTGGTTATCATTTTATTTTAAGCTGGTTTTTAAAAATACCCAGCCCTAATAATTTAGGTCCCTTATCTCTTGAGATAGAACCTTTCTTAAAAACAGAAATCGCAACTGCTTTTTTTGGAGCCTTATTTTTTTTAGGCTTATATATATTCTTAAGAAAAATAAAAATAAAATTGCCTGTATTTTGGACTTTTTTAATGTTAACTTTACCAAAATTTATAGGAAGATTAAGTTTAATAAGAGCGCCTGCTATCTCTATTATCATAATGCTTTTAGGAGTATACTGTATAATAAAGAAAAAATATTTAGGCTTATTACTAACTCTTTTTATATATGTTTGGATGTACGGTGCTTGGCCCTTAATGTTTATAATAATTTTTCTTTATTTTATTGCAGAAATTATTAAAAACAGGTCCTTTAAAAAAATATTATCTATTCAAAATTTAAAAATTATTATTTTTGCCAGCATTGGGGCTTTGGCTGGACTTATTCTAAACCCATACTTTCCTAAAACCTTCCCATTTTATTTTTTTCAAACTATTCAAATAGCAGTTTTGGGTACTTCTAAAGTTGCCATAGGAGCTGAGTGGTATCCCCCAGACTTTTTAAACTTTCTAATATATAACTTGCCTTTAATAATAGTTTGGATTATATCAACGGCTTGGTTTATTATAAAAGAGAACAAGCAAAAAATTATTAACTGGTTTTTATTTTTAATATCAATTTTTTTCTTATTATTTACCCTAAAAAGCGGAAGAAATATAGATTACTTTATACCTTTTAGTATTATCTTTTCAGGCTTAATGTTTTCTCAAATCTTTAAAACGGCTAATTGGCCAAAGATTAAAAAACATTTTTCTAGCCTTTTTCTCACTAGCCAAAAACAAATTTATGCAATCTTTACAATTATTATATCTTTTATATTAATCTTTTTTATAGGCTTTTATATTAAAAATGGTATTTTTTATATAAGAGACATACATGAAAATGCACCGCTAATTAGCCATTTACAAGCTCCCTTAAATTGGCTTAAAAAAAATAGTAATCCCAAAACAATAGTATTTCATAGAAGCTGGGATATGTTTCCAAAGCTTTTTTACTTTAATAAAAAAAATTATTACATAAACGGTTTAGACCAAAACTTCTTTTATGCCAATAATAAAGAAAAGTATAAGACCTGGCTAAAAATAAACCAAAGAAAAATTAATCCTAAAAAATTAGGAGAAATACTTAAAAATACATTTAATGCTTCTTACATTATTTCAGATAAAAAATCTAGTAGAGAAGCTGATAAAAAATTCAATATTTTCTTAGAAAAATCTGGTTTAGAAAAAATATATAATTCCCCTAATGCTAGTATTTATAAAATAGAATAATAATTTAAATATTTAAAAACCCCCTTTATATAAAATAAAGGGGGCATTTTTGTAATAACTTTTAATAAAGCTATAAATTTCTTATTACTTTTTAATAATGTTATTATTCGTCCTCTTCGTCTTGTTGCTCATTAGTGGCTCCAGATACTTTATTAATAACAAAGGTTGTTATAGCATAAGAAAGAACCACTATTAAAAGACCAATCACAGCATTTTTCATAATAGTTTTAGCTTTTTTAACCTTATCTTCACTACCACCAGCAGTCATCCATAAAAATCCTGCATAAATTAAAAGTATAAGTATTATAACACCTATAAATCCTAAAATAGTTTTGATTATATTACTTATAATATTAACCAAACCAGAATTTTTTAAGCCAGTCCCTGCAGCCACTTCATCTAATTTAGAAGTTTGGGCCAAACTTGCTTGAGGTAAAAAGAAAACCATTACCAAAGTTAATATAAAAGCAATAATAAAGCTTTTTCTCAAAGTCGTCATATTACATTAATTATTACTTAGCAAAATCCTATGATTGTTATGATATGTTAGTCAACTGATCTATGATAAAGGTAGTTGCAGCATAAGCAAGTACAACTATAATTATACCAATCACAGCATTTTTCATAAGACTTTTAGCTTTTTTAATTTGATCTTCACTACCACCAGCAGTCATCCACATAAAACCACCTACAATAAATATTACTAAGGCAATAAGACCAATAAAACCAATAACAATTCTTATAACATTGCCAATTACTTCTACAAGCTCTGTCTCCTCATAACCTACCTCTTCTTGCACATCACCTAAGTTCTCATTTAAGGATAATTGAGCTGAAGCAAACATTGGTACTAGAAAAAAGCCTAAAAGTAAAACTGCACTTATGGTTTTTGTTAGTTTGTTCATAAAAATAAATTAATTTTTATCTTCCCCCAAAAAGTAACGACCTTGAATATTTATTTAAAAATAAATTATTAAAATTGATATTAATTATTTTAATACTATAACAAATAAGTGTCAAAAAGATTATCCACAACTATTGAATTAAAACGTCTAATACAAATTGTAAAATAGCATAACTGAAAAAAATAATTGCCAAACCCAACACAGACCAAACCAAGGTATCCTTTCCTTTTTTGACTTGCTTTTCATTACCAGCTGAAGTCATCCAAAGTATACCACCATAGATAAACATTACTAAAGCTAAAACTCCCACTAAACCTAAAATAGTCTCTATAATATTAGTTGCTACCTCAGTAATATTTTTACCCCCTAATGGTTGAGGTAGTTCAGTTCTACTTTGAGCTAAAACCTTAAAAGGACTTATTAATAAAAATATTACAAAACTATAAAATATTTTTCTTAATTTTAAACTCATAAAAGCTTTATTAAATTATTTAATATTACAATCTATTCATTCTGGGATTCTTCTTGATCTGGAAGTCTATCTAAATAACCCTCTTCTACCCCTAAAACATCAGTTAATAAACGAATAATAAGAGTAGCTGCCACTATTACTACAATACCTATTAAAGCATTTTTTAAAATGTTTTTACCAGTATCTATTCTTTGTTGACTACCGCCTGAAGTTATCCAAATTACCCCTCCTACTACAAAAAATACCAATGCTACTACTCCTAAATATTTAAAAATTAAATTAGCTAAATTAATAGCAATTCCAAGAAAGTTTTCTAATGTGCAATCACCACAGCATGCACAAATAGGATCAGAGATAATATTGCCTACCCTACAATCATCTACTTGATTAACCCCCTGACAAGTACATTTATAACTTTGATAACCTTCTGATGAATCATCTAAAAGTGTGCAAGTGCTTACGCGTCCATTACTTAAATTTCTAGAATACTCTTCAGCAGCTTCTACCTTTATCAATGGAAACAATATTAAAAAAATAAAAGTAATTGATATTATAAATAAAAATATTTTTTTCATATTAATAAGTCAAATTTATTTTGTTTACTCCATATTCAATTGCCTCTTTGCTAGACTTAGCCCCAGTTATAACAGAATTAATCATACCATTAAATGCTTCTTTAACTAAATTATAGTTACTCCCCTTATACCAACTACTAGCAGTTAAAACTTGGTTAGCAAAAGGAGCTAAATCAAAATCCTCTAATTGTTTTTTTATTAAATTTCTATGAGCTGTTGGGTGTTTAGATTTTTCAAGAAAACTTTCAACATTGTCCTGTTTACTAGCGTAAAGAAGAAAAGCCCAAGCCTCATTTTGATAAGAACTATTTTTAGAAACTACTTCTATAGGATATTTAGCATAATTAATATTTTTTAAAGAATCACTAATTTGAGGAACACTGGCAATACTAAAATTAAGTTTAGGAGCTTGTTTTTTTATTTCTTGTAAATAATCTGAATAGCCAAACAAAAAGCCCAATCTACCACTTATAAAAGCATCAAAGGCATTTGGTAAATCCCTATTCCAACTATATCTTGGTTGAGCTGGATTAGAAAAACTAGTATAAAAATTTAAAGCTTCTATCCCAGGAAAATAATTAGAATTACTTTCAAGAGGTAAATCAAAAGTAGCCTTCCTAGCATTTTGAGCCATAAAAGCACCATTTTGCATCATTAATAAAGACAAAATATCAGTTGAATATTCTATATTTTCAGCTGTGCCCAGAGCTGCACCACTTTGAATAAAGTTACCATTTCTATCCTGAAGAGTTAAAAGCTTAACGTCTTTAACAAATTCTTGCCAATTTTTTGGAGGATTAGGGATGTTATTACTGTCTAGCATATCCCTATTATAATACATGACCAAAGTATCTAAATTTAAAGGTAAGCCATATATTTGTTTTTGATCCTTAATAATAAACCTAAAAACATCACTAACATATCTTTTTTGCAAATCCCTTAAGCTAGGGACCTTAATCGCCTCTTCAATAATTTTATCTGTTTTCTTTATTGTCCCAGTAGTAACTTTTTTAGGTAAACTAAACTCAGCACCTAAGGGTATTTTAGAAACCTTTTCCTTATATTTGCCAAGCCAAGTATTGGGAATAGAAAAAATATCTGGGCCTTTGTTTTCTGCCCAAGCTTCTAAAATTTCTTGAGTATAATTTTCTTTTTTTACTTTTTTAAAAGTAATGGAAATATTAGGATGTAGTTTTTGAAAACCATTAATAATAGTAGAGAAGTCACCCCTATCATCATCAGTCCTCCAATAAACCAAATTAACAGGATCTAAATCTTTTTCTGATACGCCAGTCTTACAACCTAGACCAGTAGTAATTAAAAAAACAGCTATTAAAATAATAAATATTAATTTAAACTGAAAAAAATTTTTATACATAATTTTTAAATTATTTAAATTCTAATCTAATAAATCTTTTTTTACCCACTTGGATAATTTCGCCCCCTTTAGGAACAAAGCTAAAATGCCTATCATTAATCTTTTTTTTATTTATCCTTACAGCTCCTTGTTCAATCAAGCGTCGTGCTTGACTTTTGCTTTTAGTAAAACCAACCTTTTTAATAAGATCAGCCAACTTATACTCTTTTTCTTTTATTTTAAACCCAAAAGTATTTTTTGGCAACTTCTTTTCCTTAAAAACCCTATCAAATTCTTTTGCTGCCTTATTTGCCTTTTCTTGGCCATGATAAATTTTTACAATTTCATAAGCTAATTTTGCTTTAATATCTCTTGGATTATCTCCTGCTTTTAACTTTTTTTCTAATTCTTTAACTTTCTCTTTTGGGTAATTTGTACAAAGCTTAAAATAAGGTAAAATTAAGCTATCTTGAAGAGACATAATCTTACCATATTGATTTTTAGGAGTATCGCTAATATAAATAACATTACCTTGTGATTTACTCATTTTATTGTTATCTGTGCCAGTCAGCATTTTAACAGTTAAAATATCTTGTGGTTCTTGATTGTAGGCTTGTTGAATTTTTCTGCCAGCTAAAATATTAAAAAGCTGATCATTGCCTGCTACTTCGACATCTGCTTTTACTGCAACACTATCATAACCCTGATACAAGGGATAATGAAGCTCTCTTATTGAAATTTCTTTATCATTGTCCCATCTTTTTTTAAAATTACGCCTTGCCATCATTTGTTGAACACTAAAAAGTTCAGCTAAATTATCAAACTCTCTTAAACTTATATCTTTAAACCATTCATTGTTTTTATGCCATTCTACTTTAGAAGCATCCAGAATTTTGCCAATTTGGTTTTTATATTCTTTTAAGTTCTCTTCAACTTCTTGTTTAGACAAAAAAGGTCTTTTATTTAATTTATCAGACGGATCTCCGATTTGAGCCGTAAAACTACCTAAAATTAAAACAATTTTATGGCCTAAATCTTGAAATTCTTTTAGCTTCCATAAAACAATAGCGTGGCCAATATGAAGATTAGGGCTTGTGGGATCAATTCCGTGCTTAATTCTTAATTTTTTGCCAGATAATAATCTACTTTTAAGACTTTCTTTATTAATTATTTTTTCAACATTTAAGGAAAGCAACTTTTTTACTTTTTCTTTTTGAGACATAATCTAAATATAATTTAAACTAGCTTATTTATGTTTTTTTATTATAAACTAAATTTAAAACCGATTCAAGCTAAAAAAGTATTTGAATAAATAAAAATTTTCAGATATAATTAAAAACATGACAAAGAAAAAAAATAAGTGGCAAAGAAAAAAAATAAAACAAAAATCCAGCCCTTTAAAAAAACTAGGGGTCAGCTTTTTATTAATAATTCTTATCTTTGTAGCAATTTTAAGTGTTGGTTTAGCATGGTTATCCCAAAGCCTACCTGATCCTAATCAGCTATTAAGTCGAGAAATATCTGAAACTACGAAAATATATGATAAAACTGGAGATAATCTTCTTTATGAAATTTTTTCTGAGCAAAGAAGAACAATAGTACAACTAGAAGAAATTCCTCAAAGTCTAATACATGCCACAATTGCCATAGAAGATGCAGATTTTTTTACCCATAAAGGCTTTGACATAAAATCAATTATCAGAGCTGTTATTGTTGATATTTTACATGGAGCTAAGGTACAAGGCGCTTCAACTTTAACTCAGCAATTTGTTAAAAATGCCTTTTTAACACCTAAAAAAACCTTTAAAAGAAAAATTAAAGAACTTTTATTAGCCTATAAAATAGAAAAGAATTATTCAAAACAAGAAATACTGCAAATGTATTTTAATGAAATACCATATGGTTCTAATGCTTATGGTGCTGAGGCAGCTAGTCAAATTTATTTTAATAAATCCGTCAGAAACTTAAATCTTAACGAGTCAGCACTTTTAGCCGCCCTTACAAAGGCGCCAACCTATTATTCTCCCTATGGCAATCATACTGATGAATTATTACAAAGACAAAAAATGATACTTGATATTATGGTAAAGCATGGCTTTATAACGAAAAATAAAGCAGAGGAGGCGAAAGAAAAAAATGCTTTAAAAAATATTAAGCCTAGAAAAATGGATATTATTGCCCCTCATTTTGTAATGTATGTAAAACAATTATTAACAGAAAAATTGGGCCAAAAAAAAGTAGAACAAGGTGGCCTTAAAGTAATTACTAGCCTAGACTTAGAAAAACAAACTATTGCTAAAAATGCTATTGAAAAATATGCTCAAGGCAATGAAAAAAATTATAATGCCAATAATGCCTCCCTAGTTTCAATTAATCCTAAAAATGGTAATATCTTAGCTATGATTGGATCAAAAGATTTTTTTGATAAATCTATTGATGGCCAAGTTAATGTAGCCACAAGAAACCGCCAGCCAGGATCTTCTTTTAAACCAATAGTTTACGCAGCTGCCCTAGAAAAAGGCTATACCCCAAAAACCTTACTCTTTGATGTTCCAACTAGCTTTGGTAAATCAGGCGATGGTAAAGAATATAAACCTAAAAATTACAAAGATGAATATTTCGGACCAGTTACTATAAAGAAATCTTTAGCAGGCTCTTTAAATATTCCTGGGGTTAAGACTCTTTATTTAGTAGGTATTCAAGAAACTCTAAATTTAGCTAAAAAAATGGGATACACTACTTTTAGCGACCCAAGTCGATATGGCTTATCTTTAGTTTTGGGAGGGGGAGAAGTGAAACTTTTAGAACACGTATCAGCCTTTTCTGTTTTTGCAAGAAACGGAGAAAAAATACCCTATAAAAGCATTTTAAAAGTAAAAGATAATACTGGGAAAATTATCATAGATAATGTTAAAGAGCCAAAGGGTGTTCAAGTCTTAAAAAAAGAAACAGTTAAAAACCTTAATAATATTTTATCTGACAATGAGGCTAGAAGTTTTGTATTTGGATCAAATAATTTTTTAACTTTAGAAAAAAGACCAGTTTGTGCTAAAACTGGCACTACAAACGAATATAAAGATGCTTGGACTCTTGGCTATACCCCAAACTTAGTAACCGGGGTTTGGGCAGGAAATACTAATAATAAAAAAATGGGAGAAGGGGCTGATGGATCTAGTGTTGCTGCTCCTATTTGGAACCTATATATGAAAAACGCTCTTAAAAATAAGCCTGTTTTAAAATTTGAAAAACCTGAACCAATATACGTAGAAAAACCTATTTTAAAAGGCACTCTCCCAAAGGAAAAAACAGTTACCTTAAAAATTGATAAAATTTCTAAAAAATTAGCTACTGATTTAACACCTGAGTCTTTAATATTAGAAAAAGAATTTAGATACTTCTATCCTATATTGCATTATCTTAAAAAAGATGACCCCCAAGGCCCAGCCCCTAAAAACCCTGAAAAAGACCCTCAATATAATTTATGGCAAAAGGGGATTAACCAATGGTTAAAAGAATTATCTCAAAAAAAGGGAAAAGAAATACCAGCTCATCTTAAAGGCCTAACACTTCAAATCCCACCCACTGAAAAAGATGATATTCACACAATAGAAAATATGCCTTTGGTACAAATCCAATCACCCAAAAATAATAAAACTGTTTTAACCTCTAAACTTAACCTAGTTACAAAAGTTAAGGCTCCCCTAGAAATAGAAACTATAATTTATAAAATAGATGATATAACAATAAAAAAGATAAAGCCTCAAAAAGAATCTGAGATTTTTGAATTTGATATTAACTTAATTGGTTTAGAAAAGGGTAACCATGAAATAGAAGTTACAGCTTACGATAAGGTAAAAAATAAAAATAGTGATACTATCACTATTTCAATTCTTAACTCTTCTAAAAAAGAAGTAATTTGGCAGAATCCTAAAAATAACCAAGAAATTAAACTTTCTAATTTTCCATTAAATATTAATACTATTATCCCTATCTCTAGTATAGAAAAAATTAGATTTTATAATGAAAACCTAGATTCTGGCAAAACTAGACTTTTATCTACTATTTTTAATCCTGAGGCTGGAGAAGAAATTAACTTTTACTGGAACATGGCTGAATTAGGCAAGCATAAACTTTGGGCAAAACTTTTTGAAAAAAATGGTGAAGTTTTAATTGGAGATGGCATTGAAGTTCAACTCATTCCCTAAACTATTTTTCTATTATTATAATCCTTTTAAGGCCATTTAAAACTTCTTCAGACTTTTGATCTTTGTCTAATTCATTTTTTTTCTCAATTTTAAAAGGCCAATCATGAAGGGCATTAAAAAAATTATTATTAGTATAAGCAAAATCTTTACCCCTATAAGTACCAGGCTCATTAGTAATTATATTTCCCTTATTAAAACCAGTTGCTACCAACATATGATAGGGAGGCCCTGGATTTTTAAAATAAGGATTATCCAATTTCCTTCCAGCCATAGGAGC
The DNA here is from genome assembly GCA_035269445.1 of Patescibacteria group bacterium. Taxonomy (GTDB): domain Bacteria; phylum Patescibacteriota; class Patescibacteriia; order UBA2591; family UBA6264; genus DATFJC01. The sequence continues at coordinate 757 of DATFJC010000026.1, read as the reverse complement.
TATAACTAATTTGCCTTGTTCTAAAAAATATTTTATTTCCTTTATACTTTCTATTTCAGTAAAGTATATTTTTTTTATATTAAAAAATTTTTTAGCTAAAGTTATTGTATCCTTTACTCTTAAATCATAATGACCACCCCAATTCTCTTTTTGCCAGGCCACAGATTGTTTAATTTCCTTATCAGCTATTTCCTTGGATAGCTTTTTATTTAAAAGCCAATATTTTGCCATAACAAGAGAAGCCTCTTCACATGCTTCACCATGTAACTTATCCCATGTCTTATAAGGTGATTGACTTGTAAAGGGAACGCTTATTTGAAAAGATTCTTTTTCTGGCTTTAAAATAATTTCTTTTTCTTGTTTGTCTGTATTAGTATTTTCTTTTTCTTGTTTTTCAGGTTTAAGAGGAGAAGAATGAGAACTGGAATCTTCTTTTGGTAAAGTGGGATTAGATTGCTCTGACTGAGTTTTTGGCTCAGAAATATTTTTAGGCGCAAAAAGCCAATAATCAAAAACTAAAACAACACAAAAAACAACAAAACCAACAATTATTTTTTTAATTAAATTTTTAGGCATAAAATTATTTAAATATCCAAAATTTTTGGATTATAAATCTTAAAAAAACTACGATTAAGGCTGTTATTATTTTAGATAAAATATCAAATAAATTCAATGAGGTTGTTAAAAAATAAAATATTAATTGATAAAAAAGCATACCACCAGCCCCTGCAAATATCCAAAATTTTATATAATGAGA
>DATFJC010000025.1:0-8183 GCA_035269445.1 Patescibacteria group bacterium | reverse complement strand
TATGGCGGATTCTGAAATAGTAGCTGTTATGTTTGAAACAATGAAAGCTTTAGGAGTAAATAATTTTTTAATTAAGCTAAATAATAGGAAAATTTTAAATGGCTTGTCCCAATATATTGGCTTTGATAAAAAAAAGACTAGGGATGTTTTAAGAATAATAGACAAGAAAGATAAAAAATCATGGCCTGAGTTAGAACAAGAGTTTAAAAAAGAGGTTAAGCTAAGCAATGATCAGATTAAGAAAATTAAAGAATTTATAAGTATTAAGCCTGGCAAAGAAGAATTATTAAATAAGGTTAAAAAATTAATGGCTCAGTCAAAACAGGCCCTAGTTGGAATAGGGGAGTTGTTGCAAATTACTAAAAACTTAAAAGCTTTGGGTGTTGATGATAAAAATTGGGACATTGATCTTTCAGTAGCTAGGGGGCTTGGGTATTATACGGGGACTGTTTTTGAAACTATTTTGACAGATTTGCCTGAAATTGGTAGTATTTTTTCTGGGGGGAGATATGATAATTTAGTTAATAGATTTTCTCCTGCTGACATTTCTGGAGTAGGCGCTTCAATAGGGGTGGATAGATTTTTTGTAGCTATGGATAAGTTAGGGCTTATTGAAAATATAAAAACAAAAACAAAGGTTATTGTTTTACCTTTAAATAAAGATTGTTTTTTAGAATCTCAAAAAATTGTTTCTCAATTAAGGCAAAATAATATTTCAGCTGAGGTGTATTTAGGAAGGGCAGATTCTTTTAAAGAAAAAATTATATATGCTGCTAAAAAGCAAATACCTGTTTCTGTAATAATAGGACCCGATGAAATTAAAAAGAAATTAGTCCAAATTAAGGACATGGAAAAAGAAAAACAAATTGAGGTTAAAATAGACAATTTCATTGAAAAAATAAAAGAAATTATATAATTACTTAAAATTTGATGGTGGGCGTAGCTCAATTGGTTAGAGCCCTAGTTTGTGGAACTAGATGTTGTGGGTTCGAGTCCCATCGCCCACCCCCTTTTAAAGGTCAATTTATTTAATAAATTTACAACAAGTATTAAGTCCCGTTTTTGAAACGGGCTTTAGCTTATAAAGTTAAGAATTAAATTATGAAAAAGCTTATAATTATTCTATTAATTGTTTTAGTAATAGGGGCAGGATTGTGGTATGTTTTATCAAGTGATAAAGGGGCAGATCTAGATTTAGAAAATGGTACAGCGGCAATTGTAAATGGCGAAAAAATAGCCAATAAGGATCTTCAAACCCAAATCACCCAAACTAAACAAATGTATCCTGAACAAGATTTAAACCTAGAACAAGAAAAACAATTAGAAGCACAAATACTTGATCAAATGATTGGCAGCATTTTGCTTAAACAAGAAGCAAAAAAGCAAGATATAGCTGTTGATCAAGAAGAAATAAACTCTCAAATGAGTCAGATGATTCAAAATTTAGGCGGAGAAGAGGCCTTTAACGAACAATTACAAAGTGCAGGCTTAACTGAAAAACAATTAAGAGAAAGAATGAAAGAGCAAGTTCTAGTTCAAAAATATATAGATTCAGAAATTCCACAACAAGAACTGGAAGTTACAGACGAAGAAATAAAAACCTATTTTAATCAAATAATGGCCCAACAAGGAGAAGGATCTGAATTGCCATCTTTTGAGGAAATGGAAGAATCCCAAAAAGAACAATTAAGATCTCAGCTTAAGCAACAAAAACAAAGCTTAGAGGTCCAACAATTGATTAAGCAACTAAAACAAGAGGCAGAGATTACAACTTCGCTTTAATATTAATTTAAAAATTAAATAAACCTGAGAGCTTGAATTATATATTTTTATAATAAATAATTTATCTCTCAGGTTTTTGTATAATTTTAAATAAGAAAATTTTAATACTTTGTATCTAGCTTTAGAATATTTTTTGATTTTTATTATTTGAGATTGGTATTTTTATATTCTCAACTTTTATTTCCTTAAACTTATTTTCATTTAACCTTACCACAACCTTTTTTATGCCAGCATTTATAATAAGTCGTTGGCAAATAAGACAGGGCTTGGTATTGGGGACATATTTAGAGTCATTTTTAGACTCAATTCCGACTAAATACAAGGTGCTATTTAACATATCTTTTCTAGCAGCTGATATAATGGCATTCATTTCTGCATGAACAGAGCGACATTTTTCATATTGAGTACCACTTTTAATATTTTCATTTTCTCTATAACAGATGCCCAAATCAATACAATTATCTTTGCCACGGGGAGCGCCATTGTAGCCGGTAGCAATAATCTCATCATTTTTAACTATAACTGCACCATAATTTCTTCTAAGGCAAGTTCCTCTTTTAGAAACTGCTTCAGCAATATTTAAATAATAATTTTCTTTACAAGGTCTTATTTTTTTCATAGTTGTTATTTTAAGATTAATTTTTATTAATATTATAGCAAAGCTAGTTTTTTTCTACAAATTTTTGAAAATTGCTTGACTTTAAGTTATTTTTATGTTATTTTTTACTTTAGAACAAAGAAAAAAGGAGGAAAAATGTCCAAAAAAACATTTAATGTTGTAGTTAGGGCTTTAAGGGATGTTTCTTTTATAAGGTTATCTGAGTGGTGTCCTGTAAAGGGCTCAAAAAAGTGTTTTTATTATATTGAGTACGGTAAGATTCCCCGAGGTAAACTCGTTGTGATTGAAAATATTGATACGGATGATATATCCTATAAAGACTTTGGCTACGTAGCCATTCTTGGCACTAAGGATTCGCCTAGAGGATTTATTAAAAATCCCAATGAGTCTCCCATAGGTGAGGAGATCAAAATGGTTGAAGTATATGTTGATAAAGATAGTGGGCGACATTTTGTTTCTAAAAAAGAATTGTTGTCAAAAAAGACTAGACCTATTTTATCAGGTAGACTTCTCTTAAATATTCCTTAGTTTTAATTATAGCCCGCTATAAAATAGCGGGTTTTTCTTTACAAAAGTTCTAAAATTTGTTATTTTAATATTACAACACGAAGGAGGAAAAATGGTATATGTAATTTATGATGGACTTTTATGGAAGCTAACTAATGCTCCAGTAGGTAAAACGCTTTTACCTGACTTACGCCAATCTAACCCTGGTTTTTTGTGTGAACTTGAGAGTAATAAAAATAGTATGCTTAGGAGGAAAGTTCCCATTTACAAAGTAACATTTCAGTATGAGAATTAAGGCCCGTTGTAATTTATGTGCCTTGGGAGCGGACCAAACCCGCTCCCTTAATTTTATTTATTATTCTTTTTTTAATAATTAATAAATTATAATAAAATTTTATGGAAAGAGAAAAAGCCTTAAAATTATTAAAAGAAAAAATTAAAACCAAAAATTTACGAAAGCATGTTCTTGCAGCTGAGGCTGTTATGAGAGAATTGGCTGATTATTTTAATGAAGACAAAGAAAAATGGGGTTTAGCTGGACTTTTGCACGATATAGATTATGAAAAAACTAAAGATGAGCCAGAAAAACACTCTATTCTAGGAGCTAAAATGTTAAAAGAAAAAGGCTTAGAAGAAGATATTGTTCACGCCATTAAAGCTCACAACAAAATGCACAACATTGAGTTAAAAACAAAAATAGATAAAGCCTTATTTGTTTCAGATCCTATTACCGGTCTTATTGTGGCAGCTACTCTTGTTTTACCGTCTAAAAAAATTAATGATTTACAAGTAGAAAATGTTTTAAACCGCTTTAAAGAAAAAAGTTTTGCCAAGGGAGCAGATAGAGAAGTAATTGCAAAATGTGACGAACTTTTAGGCCTTAGTTTAAAAGAGTTTACAAGCATTGCTTTAAAGGCTATGCAAAAAATTAATAAAGAATTAGGTTTATAATATGACCAAGGGAATTAAAATAATCATTTTTTTGTTTATAGTATTTATAATATTTTTGTTGTTTGCTAAAAAATATAGTAATAAGGACTTTAAATATCTAGATATTAAAATTGGCCAAGCGCCACTAAGGGTAGCTTTAGCAGATAATGTTTTTTTGCGCAAACAGGGACTTTCTGGTAAAGAAAATCTAGAAAAAGATCAGGGCATGCTATTTATATTTAAGGTGCCTTTGAAGTATTCTTTTTGGATGAAGGGCATGAGATTTAGTATAGATGTTATATGGATAAATAAAGACAAAAAAGTGATTGGCTTTAATGAGGATATAAAAAAGGATTTTTCTAAACTAATTAAACCCCCAGGAAAAGTAAAGTATGTTTTAGAGACTAAAGATGGTTTTGTGGCTAAAAATAAAATAAAAATTGGGGATGAATTAATTTTTAAAAATTATTAAGATTATTTAAAATGACAGAAATTATTAATGGCAAAAAAATAGCTAATAATTTAAAGATTAGCTTAAAAAAAGAAGTAAATGAGTTAAGGGGCAGGAAACCTAGCTTGTCAGTTATTTTAATAGGAGATAATCCAGCCTCTCAAACCTATGTTCGCATTAAAGAAAAAATAGCCAAAGAGATCGGCATTTTGTCAAAGGTTTATGTTTTAGATAAAAATGTTAGCCAAAAAGAGGTTATTAGTTTAATTCAAAGCCTAAATAAAAATAAAAAAGTTGATGGTATTTTATTGCAACTACCTATTCCTCCTCAAATAAAAGAAGAGGTTGTTTTAAAAGCTATAGACCCTAAAAAAGATGTAGACGGATTAAATCCTCTTAACAAGGGGTTTTTATTTAATTCTGAAAACAAAAAAAATAGGTTTGTGCCTTGTACTGCACTGGCTATTTTGCATTTAATACAAAAGTTTATAAAAATAAAAGGTAAAAAAGCAGTTATAGTAGGGAGAAGTAATATTGTTGGTAAGCCAACAGGTCAACTTTTATTAGAAAATAATGCTACAGTTTGTTATTGTCATTCTTATACTAAGAATTTAAAAAAACAAACTCTGGAGGCTGATATATTGGTTGTTGCCCTAGGAAAACCAAAGTTTATTAAAAAAGATATGGTAAAGAAAGGAGCAATGGTGATAGATGTTGGTATAAATAAGTTGGGGAATAAATTAATAGGAGACGTTGATTTTGAAAAGGCCAAAGAAAAAGCTGGTTTTATTACTCCGGTTCCTGGTGGAGTAGGGCCTATGACGGTTATTATGCTGATGAAAAATACATTAAAGGCAAGAAAAATGAATTAATCTAATGTTTAAATATGATTTTTAAAAAATCTAAAAAACAAATATCTTCTGTTTTAGGCCTAGCTGAAAAAGAAAGAAAACGTCAGGAAAATAGTCTTAATTTAATTGCTTCAGAAAATATTCCTTTTAAAAATGTTTTAAAAGCAAGTGGAAGCATTTTAATGAGCAAATATTCAGAAGGTTATCCTTTTAAAAGATATTATTCAGGCAATAAATATATAGATCAAATTGAAAGTTTGGCTATTGAAAAAGGTAAAAAACTTTTTAATGCAGATCATATAAATGTTCAACCCCATTCTGGCTCTTCAGCAAATATGGCTTCTTATTTTGCTTTAACGGATTGGCTGGGAAAAGGAAAAAAGATTCTTGCAATGGCTCTTGATCAAGGGGGGCATCTAAGCCATGGAAGCAGGGTAAGCTTTTCTGGTAAATTATTTCAAACCCAGTTTTATAATTTGGATGAAGATTACAGCATTGATTATAATAAAGCGGAAAAAAGAGCTTTAGATTTTAAGCCAGATATTTTAATCTCGGGAGCTAGCGCTTATCCTAGAGAAATAAATTTTAAAAAATTTCAAAAAATAGCAAATAAGGTTGGCGCTTATCATGTAGCTGATATTGCTCATATTGCTGGCTTAGTAGCAACTGGCCTTCATCAATCACCAGTTTCTTTTGCTGATGTAGTTACTGGGACTACCCAAAAAACACTAAAAGGGCCTCGGGGTGGCTTTATAATTTGTAAGGAAGAACATAAAGAAAAAATTGATAAAGCTGTTTTCCCTGGTATTCAAGGGGGACCTTTGGAAAACATCATTGCCGGAAAAGCAATTTGTTTTCAAAATGCTTTAAAGCCTTGTTTTAAAAAATATCAAAAGCAGGTTTTAGTAAATGCCAAAACCCTTGCTAAAGAATTAATAAAAAATGGTATTAATGTTTTAACTGATGGTACTGACAATCACTTAATTATCATTAATGTTTTAAATTTAGATTTAACTGGTAAGGCTGCAGAAAATATTTTAGAAAAAGCCCATATTACGGTTAATAAAAATATGATTCCTTATGATAAAAAATCTCCAAATAATCCAAGCGGCATTCGCTTGGGAACACCTTTTCTTACAGGTCGGGGCATGAAAGAAAAAGAAATGAAAGAAATTGCTAAAATAATTGTTAAGCTTTTAAAGCATAAAGGAGAAAAAAAGATTGAAAAACAAGCCAAGGCTTTAGTTTTAGAGCTTTGTAAAAAATTTCCTATAAATAATTCCGACTAATATTTTAAAAGCCTATTTTTATTTTATTAATAGTTATTTAAATAAAGTCTAAGGCTTTATTTTTTTTGACCAGAACGGCTTTTATGGTTATAATAAAAATATGAAAAATGATTTTTCCTCAAAACAAATATTTGAAAAATTACGCTTATGGAGAAATGATCTAGCCAAAAAGAAGCGGATAGAGCCCTTTATGATTTTTCCAAATGAAACCCTTAAAAGAACATCTAGTCAAAAACCAGAAAAGATAGAAGACCTTTATGGTATTAAAGGCTGGGGTCCTACAAAAATATCTCGTTATGGAAAAAAGGTTTTAAAAATTATTCAAGCTGAAGATGATTTTGATCCTGAAAAAGAAATTATTTCGGTTAAAAGCTTTTTAGGCTTAATTAATAGAAACCTTGCTCAAATGAAAGAGGTTAGAATTAAGGGAGAAATAAGCGACACCTCAGTAAGGGAAAGATATGCCTTTTTTAATTTAAAAGATACTGACATGGAAGATTATGGAATAAATTGTTTTGCGGGTTGGGATGTTTTAGATAACGTAAGATCTTTAATTGAAGAAGGTTTTGAGGTTGTGGTTAGTGGTTTTCCTAGGGTTTATAAAAATGGCAAGTTAAGTCTTCAGGTAGAAAATATAGAAGCAGTAGGCGAGGGGGCCTTAAAGCGTGCTTTTGAGGCTTTAAAGAAAAAATTAAAATCTAAAGGTTATTTTGATATTGAAAGGAAAAAACCAATTCCTAAGCTTATTAAGAAAATAGGTCTTATTACATCAGGGAAAAGCGCTGCTATTAAGGACTTTAAAAAAAATCTTGGACAATATGGTTTTAAAGTATTTTTAAAAGATGTTTCAGTCGAGGGTGATAGATCAATTGATGAGATTAGCCAGGCCATAAATACAGTTAATCAAGATAGGCCGGATTTAGATATCCTTGTTTTAATTAGGGGAGGTGGTAGTTTAGAAAGCTTAAAAGCCTTTAATTCTGAAAAGGTGGCTCAAAGTATTGCTGGTTCTTCTTTGCCGGTTATAACAGGGATTGGCCATGAAAGAGATGAATCAATTGCTGATTTTGTAGCTGATAAGGCATTATCCACGCCAACTTCTGTAGCTAATTTTTTAGATCAAAATCATAAAAAATTGGTAAATAATTTAGATAATAATGTTTTTAGCTTAACTCAAAATATGAAAGTTTTCTTTAGCGTGCGTCAGAAAGGCCAGGATAGAATAAAGGATGATTTATTTAGGTCTTTTTCTCATTTTTTAGATAGATATAGCTTTTCTATATCTCATCTGACCCAAAATTTATTTAATGGCTTTAGAGACATTCTTCAAAAATTTCAAAATATTGAAAAAGGATTTGTAAATAGTTTTAATTTATATCAGAATAAAATAAATAAAACGATTCATCATTTATCATTTGCTTCTAATAATTTAATAAATTATTTTAAAAATATTGAACAGGAATTTAAAAAAAGATTAATTGTATCCTCTTCATCTTTAAATGATTTAAATCCCTTGGCTGTTTTAAAAAGGGGATATAGTATAACTTATAAAAATAAAAAACCTATTAAAAATATAAATCAAATTAAAAAGGGAGATAAAATTAAAACAAGATTTCACAAAGGAGAAATTGATTCAGAAGTTAAATAAAAAAAATTATGTCTAATGAAAACAAAAAATTAAATCAAGCTTTAAAAGACTTAGAGGAAATTGTAAAAGACCTACAAAATACTGATATTGATGTTGATGCTGGTTT
>DATFJC010000024.1:0-13080 GCA_035269445.1 Patescibacteria group bacterium | reverse complement strand
ATAATGAAAAAAATAGGCCTGAATTTAAAAAAAAAGCTACTAAAAAATGTCAAAAAATTGTAGATAGCTATGATCTTTCAATGAAAATAATTGATACCCTTTTATCTTTTGACGGGGGAAGACTTACCTTTGCTTTTACTGCTCCAAAAAGGATTGATTTTAGAAAAGCAGTTAAACGATTAGCTGGTGTTTTTCATAAATCAATAAGAATGCATCAGGTAGGAGTAAGACAGGTAGCAAAAGCTATGGGAGGAGTGGGGCCCTGCGGAAGAACTGTTTGTTGTGCCGAGTTTCTTGATGATATTAAAAGTGTTACAACCGATGCTATTAAGGTTCAAAGATTATCTCATCGAGGTCCAGAAAGATTAACCGGACTTTGCGGCCGCCTTAAATGTTGTCTTTTATATGAAAAAGAAGCTTATGAGGATTTGGTTAAAAAATTTCCTCCACTGGGTAGTAAGGTAAAAACCGCCAAGGGTAATGGAACGGTTGTAGATTGGAGGCTTTTAAAGGGTAAGATTATCATTAAAAAGAAAAATGGTAAAAGTGAAATGGGAATTGAGGTTGACCTAAAAGATATTAAATAAATTTTTTATGCCCAAACTAAAGGATATTTTTTTAATAACTTGTATTTTAAGTTTATTTTTAACAGGTTGTTCTAAACAAATTACTAATCCAAATATTTCTATGACACCAGAAAAAAAAGTGCTTTTAATAGTTGCCCCAACTGGGTTTCAAGACAAAGAATATTCCGATACTAAAAAAGCTCTTTTAGAGCAGGGCTTTAAAACAAAAGTTGCTTCTATTGGGCTAAGGGCTACGGGAAAATTTGGCAAAGAATTAAATATAGATTTAACCTTAGAGGATATTAAGGTAGATAATTTCGAGGCGATAGTTTTTATAGGTGGGCCTGGAGCAGAAATTTATAAAACAAATAAAAAAGCTCTTGATATTATAGTTAAAGCAAATGATTCTAAAAAAATCTTGGGAGCAATTTGTATTGCCCCAACTATTTTAGCTCAAGCTGGGGTTTTAAAAAATAAAAAAGCTACAGTTTGGTCTAGTAGTGTAGATAATTCTACAATTGAATTTTTAAGACAAAAAAAGGCTGAGTTTGTAGATAAACCCGTGGTTGTAGATGGCAATATTATAACAGGAAATGGCCCCTCTGCAGCTTATCAATTTGGTTATGAAATTGGAAAAACTATTAAATAATTTTTAATTTAATATTATGAAAAAAATAGCAATTAATGGATTTGGAAGAATAGGAAGGGGGACTTTTAGGGCATTATTAGATTCTAAAAGGCTTGAAATAGCTGCTATTAATGATTTAACTGACATAAAAACCTTAGCCCATCTTTTAAATTATGATTCTGTTTATGGTAGATTTCCCAAAAGTGTTAAGTTTGATAAAAAAAATCTTATCATAGGGGACAAAAAAATTCCTGTATTTTCAGAAAAAAATCCAAAAAATTTACCTTGGTCAGAGCTTAAAATTGATTTAGTTTTTGAGTCTACTGGGGTTTTTAGGAAAAAAGAAGATGTTATTAAGCATATTCAAGCAGGAGCTAAAAAGGTTATTATATCTGCCCCTCCTAAATCTAAGGGAATAAAATCTATTGTAATGGGGGTTAATGAAAATGATTATAATGGGGAAGATATAGTTTCTAATTGTTCTTGTACTACCAATTGCTTGGCCCCTGTTGTTAAGGTCTTAAATGATAGTTTTGGAATTAAAAAAAGCTTTTTTACTACAGTCCATTCTTATACTACAAGCCAGAATTTACTTGATAGTCCCCACAAAGACCTGAGAAGAGCTAGGGCAGCTGCCCTAAATATGGTTCCTACTACAACTGGAGCTTCTCAGTCTGTGGTGGAGGTAATTCCAGAATTAAAAGGCAAATTATATGGTAAGGCTATAAGAGTTCCAACCCCTCTTGTTTCTTTGGTAGATTTGGTTGTTAATTTGGAAAAAAATGCCACAATTCAGGAAATAAATAATGTTTTTAAGGAAAAATCTCAAACTGAACTAAAAGGTATCTTAGGGGTTAGTAAAGAATCTTTAGTTTCTAGTGATTATATTAAAGATTCTCATTCTGCTATTGTAGATCTTGATTTCACTCTTGTTTCTGATAATGTGGTAAAAATTTTTGCTTGGTATGATAATGAATATGGTTATTCTTGCAGGATGAAAGATTTAGCTGAATATATTATTTGCGACAATTAATTATTTTTGAAATGATAATTTCAAATATTAAAAAAAATATTTCTAATAAACTTCAGAAGGCCGGAGGCTTACCTTCTGATTTTATTTTTAATGTGGATTTACCACCTGAAAAAGACATGGGTGATATTTGTGTTTCTTGTTTTAGGGCTGCTAAAATACTCCAAAAAAACCCTGTTCAAATAGCTGAAAAAATAGTTAAAAATTTTAAAAAAGAAGACTTAGTTGAAAGTATAGAAAATAAGGGGGCATATATTAACATATTTTTATCCAAAGAATCTTTTCAAAAAATAGTTAAAGATGTTTTAAAAAAACAAGACGATTTTGGAAAACAAAAAGATCAAGAAAAAAAAGTTTTAATTGAATTTTCTTCTCCTAACACAAATAAGCCTCAACATCTAGGCCATTTGCGTAATAATTTTTTAGGTTGGTCAATGAGTAAAATTTTTGAAAAATTGGGGTTTAAGGCCATAAAAATTAATGCTATTAATGATAGGGGAATACATATTTGTAAATCAATGCTGGCTTATAAAAAATGGGGCAATAATGAGTCGCCCCAGGATCAGGATATTAAACCTGATCATTTTGTAGGCGATTATTATGTTTTGTTTGATAAAAAAGCAGAAAAAGAACCTGAACTTTTAAAACAAGCCCAAGAAATGCTTATTAAATGGGAAAAGGGTGATAAGGAAACTATTAAACTATGGCAAAAAATGAGAAAATGGACCTTAAAGGGGCTTAAAGAAACCTATAATGAAATTGGGGTTTCATTTGATAAGTGGTACTGGGAGAGTGAAATTTACAAACAAGGAAAACAAATTATTCAAAATGCTTTAAAAAAAGGACTTTGTTATAAGCGAGAAGATAAAGCAATAGAAATTGATTTAACTGATTATAATCTTGATAAAAAGGTTCTTTTAAGGCCAGATGGCACCAGCGTTTATATTAGCTATGATCTTGCCTTGGCTAAAAAAAAGCAGCAAGATTTTAAGCCTGATTTATCAATGTATGTAGTTGGTTCGGGACAAGAATATCATTTTAAGGTTCTTTTTAGGATTTTAGAAAAATTCGGGCTTTTTAAAGCTAAAGATTTATTTCATCTTTCTTATGGAATGATTGATTTGCCAGAAGGAAAGATGAAGTCTAGAAAAGGCAGGGTTGTTGAAGCAGATGAGCTAATAAATGAAATGACCAACCTTGCTAAAAAGGAAATAGAAAAAAGAGATAAAAATGTAATTAAAAAGGAAATAGACAAAAGAGCAAAAAAAATTGCTTTGTCTGCTATAAAGTTTTATCTTTTAAAGTTTACCCCAAAGCAAAGATTTACTTTTAAACCTAAAGAATCTTTATCTTTTGAAGGGGATACTGGTCCTTATCTTTTATATACTTATGCTCGAATTAAATCTATTTTAAAAAAGAGCCATTTAAAAGTTGAAACCAAAAAAATAGCTCAAGTTAATTGGTCTAGAATAGGGAGGGCAGAAAAAGAAACTCTTAAAATAATTTTTGATTTTCCTAATATTTTAAAAAAATCTAAAAAAGAATTAAATCCAACCTATATTGCCACCTATCTTTTAGGTTTAGCCCATGAATTTAATGAATTTTATCATAAAAAAAAGGTGATTCAGGAAGATAAAGAATTAGAAAGATTAAGGCTATTTATTATCTTGGCTGTTTCAATTGCATTAAAGTCTGGTTTAGATATATTGGGGATAGAAACTATTGAAAAAATGTAATAGGTCCTATTTAATATTTTTAAAAAATAAATATAACATTAAACTTATGAAGAAAAAAAGCTTTACATTTATTGAGTTTTTAATTGTTATCGCGGTTATAGCAATAATAGCAGCAATTATTTTTATAGCTGTTGATCCAATTGCCAAATTTAGAGAAAGTAGAAATGCTAAAAGATGGACTGATGTTAATAAAATTTTGAATTCAATTAAGGTGGACAGAATTGATAATGGGGGAGCTTATTTACCAAGTGTTGAAAATATGAAAGCTGGAAAAATTTATATGATCACTGATGGCTCAAGCAATGATTGTGATAATCAAAATGATTATTGTGCAAGTAATGTAGCAAAAGAAACCGCCTCAGGTGAATATTGTCTTAATTTGTCAGGTTTGGTTAGTGAAGGTTATCTTGAAGAGTTGCCAATAAGTCCTAATGGAAAAGGTAATTGGTCAAAGTCTATGGCTGGCTATACATTAGAAAAAAGTCAAAACGGAATTATTACCATTAGAGCCTGTGAATCAGAAAAAACGCCTGAAATTTGGGTAGCTAGATAAATTTTATGAAACTAAAAAAACCCGGTAAAATATTAGTTTTTTCTTTAGGGGGCTCCTTAGTAGTCCCTAACAAGGGAATAAATATCTCTTTTTTAAATGAATTAAGAAAAGGATTATTTTCTATTTTGGCCTTAGACTTTATTGAAAAAATAATATTAGTAGTAGGTGGAGGTAAAACTAGTCGTGATTATATTAAAGCCAGCAAAGATCTTTCCGGTGTTAGCCAAAAAGATTTAGATAATTTAGGTATTATTTCCACTCAATTAAATGCTGAGTTGGTTAAATTATTTTTAGGCTCTAGGGTTTACGGGGAGGTTCTTCAAAATCCTGAAAATTTACCCAATAAAGGGGAGATTATAATAGCCTCTGGCTGGAAGCCAGGCAATTCTACAGATCTAAACACTGTTTTATGGGCTTTAAAAGCTAAACAAAAAATAGTTTATAATCTAACAGATGTTGATAGGGTCTATAAAAAAGATCCTCATAAATTTCCCAATGCAAAAGCTTTTGAAAAGTTATCTTGGCCAGCTTTTAAAGATATAATAGGGGGAAGTTGGGAGCCAGGTCTTTCAACTCCTTTTGGTCCAATAGCTTGCAAAAAAGCAGAAGAACATAATATGAAGGTAGTTGTTTTAAAGGGAAATGATTTTGAAAATATTAAAAAATGTATTCAGGCCAAAGAATGTATAGCTACGATTATAGGTTAATTAGATAATTGTGGATAAGGTTATTGACATTAAATTCTTTCTTGTTAAAATTAATTATAACCGCAGACAGTGGGTGCTATTAATAGCTTAAATATCCTACCGAGGTCAAAAATAAAAACTTTAATTTAATTAAAGTCTGCGGTCTTAACTAGCAGATATTTTTTTATGTCTAAAACAAAACAACAAAAAAAACAAATTGTAGAAGAATTAGAAAATGAGTTTCAAAACTCAAGTTCAACCATGTTTGTAGATTATTATGGCCTTAATGTTTCAGACGCAGAAACTTTTAGGGAAATGACCAAAAAGGCAGGTTGTAAGTATCTTGTTGCTAAAAAATCTCTTTTAAAAATAGCCCTTAAAAATACAGAGTTTGATGAGTCTTGGGCTGATAACATTAAAGGTGGAGCCGGTTTAGTATTTGGCTATGAAAGACCTATTGAACCAGCAAGAGTTATAAGTGAATTTCAAAAAGAACATGGTAATCTTGAGCCTCAAGGTGGTATTTTTGAAAAAAACTTTATTAAAGCTGAAACTGTTAAAGAATTGGCTAAATTACCAACCTACAAAGAGCTTTTAACCAAGTTAGTATTAACCATAAAAGCACCGGTTAATAACTTTGTGTATGCTTTAAATGGCAACATGAGTAATCTAGTTTGTGCTTTATCTAATATTAGAGATAATAAAAAGTCTTAATTTTTAAATCAATTAATTAATATAAGTATTTATGACTAAAGAACAAAAAGAAAACAAAAAAGAAGAGGACTCTAAAAAGGAAGAAAAAAAGGAAGAAAAAAAAGAAGAGGACTCTAAAAAAGAAGACAAAAAAGTAGAAAAAAAGGAAGAAAAAAAGGAAGAAAAAAAGGAAAAAGATTCTAAAAAGGAAGAAAAGGATGAAGAAGAAGTCAAAGTTCCTAAAAAATTTAAGGACCTTGTAGAAAAAATCGAAGAAATGAGTGTTATTGATTTGTCAGAATTGGTCAAAGTCCTTGAAAAGAAGTTTGGCGTTTCTGCTCAACCTGTTGCAGCAGCAGCTCCAGCTCAAGGTGGTGGCGCAGAAAAGAAAGAAGAAGAGGAAAAGTCAGCTTATGATGTAGAGTTAACTGAAACTGGTTCTAATAAAATTTCTGTTATTAAGGGAATTAGGGAATTTGTTTCAATTGGCTTAAAAGAAGCTAAAGAAATGGCTGACAATGCTCCTAAGGTTGTTAAGAATCAAGTACCAAAAGAAGATGCTGAAAAAATGAAGAAAAAGCTTGAAGAGGCTGGTGCTAAAGTAACTTTAAAATAGCATTTTAAATTAAAGTCACAAAATAAAAGTCTACGGTTGCAGTTTTTCCGTAGACTTTTTATATTATTTTTTTATCTTAGAACTATCTAGTTAGGAGGGCCTTAGATTTCAATCTCATATATCTTGTCGTCAGAAAGTATCCAGGCCGTATTTTCGTTATCTGAAATAACAAAATCTTTTATTTCACCAAAATCATGACTAGCATATTGTTCTATAATATTGCCTTGTTTGGAAAGTTTTATTAAGCGTTTACTTGGAGGGTCAAGAATATAAATATAGCTCATGTCATAATTAGTTTTAATTTTGGCTTGAAGTGATATGGGGGGGCTAAATTGGGGGTTATTAAAGTCTGCTTTCTCTCCAGTATAAAGCTTTATAATATTACCTGCTTTTAAGAGAACATAAATAGATCCATCAATAGTGAAATCATAACCATTTTCAATATTAGTACTATCTTTAATCCAAGGTGTTTCTTTGCTAAAGCTATCTATTGATTTAGAATATTTATAAATTTGATTATTTAAGGGCTCTAAGGTATATATTTTATTATTATAGGCAATGATTTTTTCAATATTTTGTTGATGCTCGGTTTCTAAGGTTAAGGGCTCTAAAATATTATCAACTATATTAAAGGTAGCTACCTTGTTACCAGTAAAACCTATTAAGTTATCGTTGTCCATTTTAGATATTTCCGTAAGAAGCCCGACATTTGTAGAAGAGCTATTTATTGTAAGGCTTTGTTGGTTTTTGGTATTATAACGATAAATATTATTGTTATTAGAATTTAGAACATAAAGGTTATTACCAATTTTTGCCAAATCTCCTGCTTTTGCATTTTCACTTAAGCTCGATACTTCAAAGACAAGTTTAGGGGATTCAATAGGGGTTATATCATGGATTCGATAATAAGCATTTTTATAGCTTGATAAATAAGTATTATAGGCATCTTTTTGCTCTTTTGTGTTAGTGGGCAACTCTTTTAATAATGACTTCATTTCTTCTAATGTTCCTGTTGCAGCTTGATCTTCTGAAATTAAGGCAGCTGTTAATTCTGATTTTTTGCTTTCTATTTGCTGTATAAGGGTGTTGTATTTTTCTTGTTCTGCCTGTTTTGCTTTTTTGTTACTTAAGACAATAATGCTTGCCATAAAAAGAACAGCGCAAATTATAATTACTATTAAAGCAATAAAATGTGGTTTTTTAGTTTTTTTTATGTTTATTTTAGGCATATCTTTTATTTTACTGGTTTTTATTTTATTTTGAAAAGACTTTTTTTGGCTTGGTTTTATTTTTTTAGGGGAGGGCTTTTCAATTTTTTCTTGTTTTGTGGGATGTTCTTTTTCTGTTTCTTTCTCTTCTTTTTTTTCTTCTTTTTTCACTTTATTATCTTTTTCCTCTTTAATGTCTTGATTGTTTTTTTCTTCTTTTTCTTTAACCTGCTTTTCGGTTTTTTGGATAGGCATTTCCTTGTGATTGATTTCTTTTTCAGGTTTTTGTTTTTCATCCCTATCCATAATAATTCCAGTAATATTTTCGTTTTCAGAAGTCTCTGGTAAAAGGTTTTTAATATTTTGGATTATTTCTTTTGACTTTTGGTTATTAAAAAGCTGAATAATTTTTTTATCAGAAAAGTAATCAAAAAGGTTTTTAGAGGTAACTAAGAGATTGTTTTCTTTTTCTAAGGCACCGCTAATTACATTAGAGAATTTTATTTTTTTATTTCTTTGAGATATTTCTGTTAAATCATTGTTAGATTTAAAATAAACCCCAATGTTTCCTATTTGACTAAGAAAAATATTTTTTTGGTAGGTATTAATAATAGTTAAGTTTAAATCTTTAATTTTATTAAAAAATTCTTTTTCAGCTTGGAGCCAGTTGTTTAATTGTTGTAATAATTTTTCAAAGTTTTGTTCTTGACTTAGATTATCTTGACTTTTGCTATAAAGATTATTAACTGCTAAGTCAATTAAATCTTGTATTTTTGTTTTTACCTGATCTTTTATTTCTTTTTCCTCAGGCGACTCTATAAAGGCAACAATGGCTAATTGGCCAAAACTTTTTAATGTTTTTTGAGGGGTGCTGATGTGAACTCTAGAAAAAGTATTAGAATCTTTCCCCTTTATGTTAAATTGAGAGAAATTTATTAAAGGCATATTTTTTAAAATTAATATAATGATTGCTTTATTTTGTGTTAATATTATAATAAAAATATAAATTAATGTAAACTTATGTATTTATTTTTAAATAACCTAATAAAAGAAAAAGTCTATTTGGCTTTATTTGATAATCAAAAAAAGCTTATAAAAGAAAGATTTCTTTTTAAGGAAAAAAGGGCTGGAGCTAAGTTGTTAAAGGGAATAAAGGAAATTTTACTTGATAATGGATCTGTTTTAGGCGATATTGAGACAATAGTTGTTGTTAATGGGCCAGGGCGCTTTAGTGCAATTAGAAAAGCCTTGTCTGTTGTAAATACTATTGGTTGGCTTGAAAAAATTCCTGTTTTGGGCGTATCTAATAATAAGGGTGACAAGGAAAATAAAGACCTTTTTTTAAAAGCAATAAAAAAAGATTATAATAAAGGTACTTTTCATATGGCCTTGCCATATTATGGCAAGGATCCAAATATTACTTAGGGTTTTGTTTTTAGAAAAAGACTCCTTTTATTTTAAGGGGTCTTTTGATTAGGTCTTTTTAATACATATCTTAGTTAAAAGGGGTTGTTTGTATTTTATTTCTTAATATAATATTAACTTTTTTAGGTTTTGGTTGCCAATATTAAGACAATAGCATTATTTTTTTATAACAAAGCCAATGTTATGATCAGCTTGTTTTTATTTTTAAATCTTGTATAATTCTAATAAATAAGATAATTATTTCATGTTTTTATATATATTAATTTTAATTATTATAGCTTTGTGCTTTTATTCCTTCCTTATTGAACCATATAATATTAAAATTAAAAAAATACCAATATATTTGAAAAATCTTCCCAAAAGTTTTCAAGGAGAAACAATTTTACAAATTAGTGATACTCATATTAAATCATTTGGCAAAATTGAAAAAAAGGTTTTGGGATTAATTAAGAAAATAAATTCTGACTATATAGTTATAACAGGGGATTTGGTAGATCATACAACACAATCTATTAAGCCTTGTTACAAATTTTTTCAAAAATTAACAGGATTTTATGATTCCCAAAACATATTTGTTATTTTTGGGAACCATATTCATGCAAATAAACATGTTAATAACCATGTTCTTGGGGACGCTCTTAGGTCGCTAGGCATTAATCTTTTAATAAATGAAAATTTAAAGATTAAAAAAAGGGATGGATTTCTTAATATTATAGGGGTTGATGATCCCAGAACTGGCCATGATGATATTGAAAAAGCATTTAAGGGCATTCATAATTCTGATCCTAATATTTTTTTATCTCATTGTTTAGAAATCAAGGATAAAATAACCACTGAAGACGTAGATATTATTTTAACCGGCCATACCCATGGGGGACAGGTAAAAATTCCTTTTATTCCTGCTTTTTGGGTTCCTAATATTTATAAAGGAAAATATCTTTCTGGCATGTATAAAATTAACTCTTTGCCAATTTATATTAATCCTGGTGTTTCTACTACCCAATTACCAGTTCGATTTAATGCCAGGCCTGAAATTACGTTATTTACTTTAAATAAAAAGGTAAATTAAATTTTTATGAAACAAGCTCATCTTATCATAAAGGGCATTGTTCAAGGTGTTTCTTTTAGATATTATACTAGAAAAAAGGCAACTGAATTAAACATTGTAGGCTTTGTTAAAAATAAAAAAGATGGGACAGTTGAGGTTTTAGCTCAAGGCAGGGAAGAAGAATTAAAACGCTTTATTGCTTGGTGCAAGGAAGGGTCAGAAATGGCCACTGTTAAAGACCTGGACATAATATGGGAAAAGCCCCAAAAAGAATTTGGGCAATTTATGATAAGAAGATAAATTATTAACTTAAAAAATATATAATATGAAAAAAACGATTAAAATTATACCACTTGGTGGCTTAGAAGAAGTTGGCAAAAATTGTATTGCTATAGAGTATAGTAATGATATTATTGTAGTTGACCTAGGGGTCGGCTTTCCTTCGTTTGAGTTACCAGGAGTTAAATGGCTTTTGCCATCGATTGATTATTTAGAAAAAAACAAAAAAAAGATTAAGGCCTTACTTATAACACATGGACATTTAGACCATATTGGCGGAGTGCCTTATCTTTGGGAAAGACTTGGTAAACCACCAATTTATGCAACAGATCTAACAATAGCCTTGTTAAGAGAGAGGCTAAAAGATGAAAATGTTTTTGGGGCAAAGTTTTTTAAAATTAGCCCAAAGCAAAAGTTTAGATTAGGGAGTAATTTCGCAATAACCCCCTTTAATGTTGTTCATAACATTCCTGAAAGTGTGGGGTTTGTTATTAAAACGCCCATTGGAACATTGGTGCATACTGGAGATTGGAAGTTTGATGATGATCCCACTGATCAGCCAGTAGTTGATAAGAGCTTTCTTAAAAAAGTAGGTAATGAAAAAGTTTTAGCCCTTATGTCAGATAGTACCAATGCTATAGTACCAGGTCGAACTCTACCAGAGAAGAAAGTGGGAGAAACTATTGAAAAAATTATAGTCAATGCCAAGGCAAGAGTTATCTTTACTAGTTTTTCTACCCTTGTAAGTCGAATACATCAGGTTCTTGATATTTGTAAGAAAAATAATCGCAAAGTTGCTATTGCTGGATTTTCTATTGTTAAAATGGTGAGATTAGTTAAAGAGCTTAATTATTTTGATATTCCTGATGATTTAATTATTGATTTAAAATCGATTCATAGTTATCCTGATAAAAATATTCTTATTATAGCTTCTGGTACTCAAGGTGAACCAAATTCTACAATGACCAGGGTTGCCAATCGAGAACATAGTGATATCAAGGTTAAGCCCGATGATACTATAGTATTTTCATCCTCTGCTATACCAGGGAATGAGCTTTCAATTCATAAAGTTATGGATCGCTTAATAGACCAAGGCGCAGAAATTATTTATAAACCAGTTTTAGGAGCTGGTGTTCATAGTTCTGGTCACGCTTGTAAAGAAGGCTTAAGAGAAATGCTAGATCTTATTAGGCCTAAGTTTTTTATACCCATTGAGGGAGGAAATCGCATGCAGGTCGAACATATTAAACTTGCTAAAGAGTCTGGTGTTAAAGAAAAAAATTGCTTTTTATTGAATAATGGTGATACTATAGAAATGTCTCAAAATAAGGTAACATTTTTAGATAAAAAAAAGCTAACCCCACTTATTGTATCAGGAGGAAAGGTTAAAAAATTGAAAAGAAATATTATTAAGGAAAGAAGAGAATTGGCAGAATCTGGTATTTGTATATTAAGCCAACAAGAGTCTAAAAATGTAGAAGTTTTATTTTTAGGGCTTTTTGTAGAAGATAGAATTATAAAAGCAGCCAGTAAAAAAGCTAAGAGATTAATGAAAAAGTACGGTACTAATAAAAAGGGAAGAGAACAAATTAAAAAAAGATTTGGCGACTTTTTGCTTTCCAAGCTAGGCAAAAAGCCTATTGTAGTTGTTTTTTAAAGAAGGTTGTATTATAATAAGAATATAAATTAGTTGTTAAAAAAATATTCCATGAAAACAAAAAACTTATTTGCCTTAGTTTTATCAGCCTTATCTTATGTTGGTGTTTTGTGTTTTTTGCCATTTTTTATTAAAGTAAAAAATGAATTTATTAAATTTCACGCTAAACAGGGGATGAGCGTTTTTATCTTAGAAGTAATTTTTACCCTTGTTTGGATTATTCCCTTTATAGGTTGGATTATTGGTGCCCTTGGTTGGCTTGTTTGTATTCTAATCTCTATTTTTGGATTTATTCAAGCTATTTTTGGAGAAAGGTGGCAAATACCAGGACTTAAAAAGTTTGTAAATAAGATAAAGTTTTAAATTTTTTAATGAAACTTTTAGAATTTGATAAAACAATAGAGCTTTTAGAAAAATATAATATTCCTATACCATGGACAAGGAAAATTAAATCTGAAAAAGATTTAAAAGGTTTACGAAAAACAAAACAATTTCCCTTTGTTTTAAAGGCTTTTTCTCCTAATTTACTTCATCGAACTGAAAAGGGTTTAGTTTTTAAAGATATTCAAAACGAAAATGATTTAAGAGAAAAATTTAACATAATTAAAAGAAATAATGCCTTGAAAAAAGGCGTTATTTTAATTCAAGAACAAATTAAAGGGCTTGAATTTGTTTCTGGGATGAAAAGAGACAAGGTATTTGGCCCAGCCTTGCTTTTTGGTATGGGGGGGATATTTGTAGAAATTTTAAAGGATGTAAGCTGGTCAATAGCACCTATAAATTTATCAGAAGCTAAAAAAATGATTAATTCGATTAAGGCTAAGAAAATTTTAAAAGGTTATAGAAATACTGAGAAAATAAATATTAAAAAATTGGCAGAAATTATTGTAAATATTTCAAATCTTTCTATGAAAGAAAAAACAATAAAGGAGATTGATTTTAATCCTATAATAGC
>DATFJC010000023.1:0-8074 GCA_035269445.1 Patescibacteria group bacterium | reverse complement strand
CCGGCTTTACCAATAGCTAAAGAAATTTGATCTTTTTTAACTTTTGCTATTGCTTTTTTTTCTTTTTTTAGTTCTAGTTCTACAATATTTGCTGGAGCCAAAGCATTTTTTAAAAAGTCCTTAGGTTTTTCAGAATATTCAATTACATCAATTTTTTCTCCCCCTATTTCATTGATAATGGTTTGAATTCTTATTCCTTTTTGTCCGATAATAGCACCAATGGGATCAATTGATTCTTCTTTGGTTGAAACGGCTATTTTAGCCCTTGAGCCAGGCTCTCTAGCTATGGCATTAATTTCTACTTTTCCGTTGGCAACCTCAGGTATTTCTGTTTTTATTAAATCTTTTAAAATATTTGGATTTCTACGAGAAACAATAATGTTTGGTCCTTTTGTAGTTTTCTTTACTTCTTTTAAATATACTTTTAGTTTTTGATCAATCCAATATTTTTCATTTTGAACCTGTTCTCGGTAGGGCATTATAGCGGTAGTGTCTGAGAGATCAATATAAATATTTTTATTATCTTTTCTTTGAACTATACCATTTAAAATTTCCCCTTGTTTTTCTTTATATTTATTATAAAGGGTTTCTCTTTCTGATTCTCTAAGGCGTTGGATAATAACTTGCTTTGCGGTTTGGGCTGCAATTCTGCCAAAGTTAGATGGAATTTCTCTAGCTTTTCTAAGTTTATCACCAACTTTAGGTTTTTTAGCATTTTTTCTTGTATTTACCCAATCATTATCAAGTTTTTTTGCCTCTGATAATTCTATTTCATTTTTATTAATATATCTTTTTACTTTATCATCTTCATCTTGCTCTTCTGGAAGATCCTCTACTACCTCTTTTTCTTCATAAACCTCTATGTTTCCTGTTTCAAGGTCAAAATTTACAATAATATTTTGTTGTTTATTACCAAAATCTTTACGATAGGCTGCTGCCAGAGCTTGTTCTATTGCTCCTAAAACCTGTTCTCTAGAAAGATTTTTGTTTTTACAGATTTCATCTATTGATGAAATAATAGTTGGTTGATTCATAATAAAGAAGTTAAAAATTAAAAGCCTTTATTAAAGACTTAACTTTTAGTATAAAGGCTAATTTTTAAAAGTCAAGTTCAAACATTGACAAACATCCATATTCCTGCTATTTTAATAATAAATTTAAAACCAAAAAGGAGGTAAACATGAAAGAGAAATTTGTCCGTTTTCATATCAAAGGTGGGATATGGGTTAGAGCCAGGAAAGACTTAAAAGGTGAAAAAGAAAAGTATGACTTATGTCAGGATTGTAAAAAGTACAAACCTGGCCAAGATGACAATTGTCCTATTGCAAAAGCTATTGCTAGGTTTGAACACGAAGAAAGTATGAAAGTACCAGTTTTAGAATGTAATAAGTGTATTTTAAAAAATGAAGTTGATAGGTCAAAGTTTGAATGCTACAATCACCATGGCATATTAGTTACGGTAAAATCTGAGCTCAAAGGCACTCATAGAGATATTTGTCTTTGTCATGTATGCAGTTGCTTTAAACCCGGCCAAGATGACAATTGTCCTAAAGCAGAAAGACTTTATAAACTCTGTTGTAAGTATGGCTTAGTAACACCTGTTTTTGAATGTCCTGTGTTCAGGAATGAATATAATTGAAAATTGTTTTTAAAATTATGCGCCCTAAAAAGGGCGCACTTTTTTATATTAAAATAAAATTCTAAAAATTATTTTTTATAAATAAAACCGTAATGATAATAACCAGCTTCAAATTCTTTAACAAGCTTTAAGTCTAAATCTTTTGCTAATTCTTTTACTTTTTTATCTTTAATCCTTTTTTCAACTGGAGGACCTAAAGGAGAATCAGTTGATTTCCAATCAATTACTAAAATTTTGCCATTCTTTTTTAAAATTCTTTTAGCTTCTTTTAGGATCATTTTAGGTTTTTCAGACTGGAAAAGGGTGTTGCTTAAAATTACCACGTCTATCTCGTTATCAGGAATTTTAGTTGATTTATAAACCTCTAAATCAGCCCAAATTGTTTTTATATTAGAAATTTTAAAAAGCTCTGCCTTACTTCTAACATTTTTAAGAGCTGGCTTTAAAATATCAACTGCAAATACAATACCATTTTTGCCTACCATTTTAGCGGCTTGAATAGTAAATGATCCTCTTCTGCCACAGCCTATATCTGCAATTTTTTGTTTTTCTTCAAGGCCAACATCTTTAAGGAGATTTTTAATGTCTAATATTTTTTGTTTTTTTAAAGACATAACCATAAAATTTAAATTATTGATTTTTATATTTTAATCAATTCTTTTAATATCAGCTCCTAATTCTTTACTTAATCTATTTGCCAAATCTTCATATCCTCTTCTTATTGAATAAACATTTCTTAAAATTGATTCTCCTGGAGCAGCTAGCATGGCAATTAAAATAATTGCAGCTGGGCGAAGAGCAGGCGGAGCAATAATTTCATTAGCTTTTAAATTTGTCTTACCTTTAATATAAACTCGGTGAGGGTCAGCTAAATTAATATCTGCTCCTAATTTTTGAAGCTCTGTGTAATATATTGCCCTATTTTCATAAACCCAGTCGTGAATTAAAGTTTCCCCTTTAGCTTGGGTGGCAATAGGAACAAAAAATGGTAAATTATCAATATTAATTCCTGGGAAAGGGCGAGGGGCTATTTTTTCGTTTAAGGCCTTAAGGTCAGATTTATAGGTTTTAATATCCACTAGGTCTGTAAAACCATTTTTTGATTTATAGGTTTTACTTATCTTAAAATTAAAACCCATTTTTTCTAGTTTTAAAAGTTCTAATTCTAAAAATTCTATTGGGCAGCGTTTAATAGTAATTTCAGAATTTGTGGTAGCAGCAATAGAAATATAGAGCATTGATTCTATTGGGTCTTCACATAAATGGTATTCAATATTTTTATTTAAATCTTTTTTACCATAAATTTTTAAGGTTGTGGTACCAATGCCTTTAATTGTAATGCCTAGCTTAGTTAAAAAGTTACAAAGGTCTTGAACCTGATAATTGGCAGAAGCTTTTTTTATAATAGTTTCGCCAGGAATTTTTGAGGCAGCCATAATAGCATTTTCAGTTACCGTATCTCCTGCTTCATATAAAACAATTTTATTTGATTTTAAACCCTTATGTTTAATTTCGTAATAATTTTTTTTAGTTTGAATGTCAACTCCTAAATTTTCTAAAGCAAAAAAATGAGGCTTTACAGTTCTTGCGCCTAATTTACATCCTCCAGCTTGAGGTATTTTAAAATTTTTAAAATCATGAATTAAAGCCCCTAAGGTCAAAATTATGCTTCTTGTTTTTATGGCAGCCTTTTGGTCAATTTCTTTCATATTAACTTTATTGGGAGGGGTAATTTCTAAGTCAGAATGGCTAAGCCATTTTATTTTAACGCCAATACTTTTTAAAACTTCATTAATTCTTTCTACTTCTTCAATTCTTGGAACATCTCTTAAAATAGTTTTACCTTTATTTAATAAAGAAGCGCAAAGCATAGCAACAGCTGAATTTTTGGCTGTGTTTGTAATCGCAGTGCCTTTTAATTTTTTCCCACCTTTAATTTTAAAGTTCATATATATATTAAAATTAAGTTTTTTAAAATAAAGTGGACCGGACGGGAGTCGAACCCGTGACCCCTGCCTTGCAAAAGCAGTGCTCTGGCCACTGAGCTACCGGCCCATTTGAAGCATATTCATAAAACCCTGAACAAGGCTTTTGGATATGCCGCTTATGACAAAGAACCCTAAAAATATTATAGCTATACCCATGAGTTTATAAAAAATACGACTACCTCCACCCAAGTGTTTTTCTGCCCAACTAGTGCGACCAAAGGTTTTTAAAATCCAATTTGATTTCCAAGTAAAAGCAGCCCCTGCTATTATTATAATTAAACCTATTAAAAAGTTTGTCATAGATATTTTTTAGATATGCGCGCACCTGGATTCGAACCAGGAACCTCGACTTTATAAGAGTCGCGCTCTAACCATTGAGCTATGCGCGCTTTCATTATATTTATTATAATATTTTTTAAAAAAATGTAAAGTTAAGTTTCTTTACAATATTTATAAAATTATATAGAATTAAAGTATAAATTAAAATTTATGATTAATAGCTCAAAAGATTTTAGCTCTCAAGAGCAACCTAAAAAAGACTTTGTTGCTAAAAAATTACCAGAAGAGGAAACAATTGAAAATACTTTAAGGCCTAAATCTTTAGATGAATTTATAGGTCAAAAAAAATTGAAAAAAAACTTAAGGGTATTTATAGCAGCAGCTAAAAAAAGAGGAGATTCTTTAGATCATTCTCTTTTTTATGGTTCTCATGGCCTAGGAAAAACTACTATTTCCTATATTATAGCTCATGAATTAGGGGCAGAAATAAAAACTACATCTGGGCCAGCTTTAGAAAAAGTGGGAGATCTAGCTTCAATATTAACTAATTTAGAGGATAAAGGAGTTTTATTTATTGATGAGTTGCATCGCATTCCCAGAGCTGTTGAAGAAATTCTTTATCCTGCTATGGAAGAGTATGCTCTAGATATTGTAGTAGGTAAAGGGCCTAGCGCTAAAGTTCTAAGGCTTGATTTACCAGAATTTACTTTAGTTGGTGCTACAACAAGGCCTAGTCTTTTGTCTCCTCCTTTAAGAGATAGGTTTGGTCTTTCTTATCAACTAGATTTTTATAATAATAATGATATTAGTAAAATTATTAAAAGATCTGCTAAAATACTTGGTGTAAAATTGGAAAAAGGAACAGCTGATGATTTGGCTAAAAGATCTAGATTTACGCCTAGGGTTGCCAATCGTCTTTTAAGGCGAGTTCGAGACTTTACCCAAGTGAAAGAAGACGGCAAAGTTAAAAAAAGCACAATTATGAAAACTATGGAAATGTTAGAGGTAGATGACAAGGGATTAAATCAATTAGATAGAAAGATTTTAAGTACTATTATTAAAGAATTTAGTGGTGGTCCAGTAGGAATTAAAAACTTGGCAGTTGCTATAGGAGAGCATGTTAGTACAATTGAAGAAATGTATGAACCCTATTTAATTAGATTGAATTTTTTGCAAAGAACCTCAAGAGGGAGGATGGCAACAAAAAAAGCTTATGATCATTTAGGTTATAAAAGTATTTTTTAAAATAATTAAAATAATTTATAAATTTATGAATAAAAATAAATCTAATAAAAATCCTAAATCTAAAAATTCTAAATCTGTAGGTATATTTTTTTATACAATAATAATTTTTATTATCGCCTTTTTAGCTGGTAATTTTTTTAATCATACTATTTATCCTAGGTTTTTAACTCCTTCTTGGGAAGAAATTTCTGTTCCTAAAACAGTTGATAAAAATCTACCTTTTAATTTAATTTGGGAGGTATGGGAAACTGCACAAGAAGATTATGTTGAGCAGCCTGTCTCAGACAAAGACTTGTTTTATGGCTCCCTAGGTGGCATTATTAAAAGCTTAGATGATCCCTATTCTACTTTTTTTAATCCTGAAGATGCTGACTTTTTCTTAGATACAATGTCAGGTGATTTTGAAGGAGTGGGCATTGAAATAACCATTAAAGATAATTATTTAACTGTTATTTCCCCTTTACCAGAAACACCAGCTAAAAGGGCTGGTATTGAAGCTGGGGATAAAATTTATTCTATTGATGGCAAAGATACTTTAGATATGAGCTTAGATGAGGCAGCTCGTCTTATCAGGGGGCCAAAAGGAGAACCAGTTACTTTAACTGTTTTGCATAAAGGGGCTAGCTCAACTGAAGAAATTGAGATAGTAAGAGATACTATTGAGCTTGAGACAGTTTCTTGGGAGATAAAAGATGAGAATATTGGCTATATTAATATTTCTCATTTTTCTGGTGATACTTGGAAAGACTTTAAAAATATAGCTAGGGTTGTTAAAAATGCAAATCCCAAGGGTATAATCTTGGATCTTAGAAATAATCCCGGGGGATATTTAGGCACTTCGGTTGATATTGCAGGTTTTTGGCTTGGCCAAGAAATAGTAACAGTTTCTAAAGATGGTAATGATAATGAAGAAGAATATAAGTGTTATGGTAATGGACAATTTAAAGAAATACCAACAATTGTTTTGGTAAATGAGGGTTCAGCCTCAGCTTCTGAGATTATCTCTGGTGCAATGCAGGATTATGAACAAGGCTTAATTTTAGGTGAAAAAACTTTTGGTAAAGGTTCAGTTCAAGAGCTAAAAGAGTTTAGTGATGGCTCTGCTGTTAAAATTACTGTAGCTCATTGGTATACTCCAAAGGGAAGGTCTATTGAAGAAAATGGAATAATGCCTGATGTTGAGGTAAAGCTACAAAAGGCTGATTTTATAGATAATAAGGATGAGGATAAGGATGAGGACGATGACCAAAAAGACCCTCAAATTAATCGAGCTATTGAAATTTTACAAAATAAAGACAAGTATAAAGAATTGATTAAAAAAGAAACTAAAAAAGCAGAAAACAAAGAAGAGGTTGATAATAATAAAGACTCTGATGAAAAATAGTTATTTTTAGGCTAACCCTATAACATGAAAAGAAGCATATCAAATAAGAAGTATAAGAAAATAATATCAAAGGATAAAGATTGTTTTAATTATCCTCAGGTTAAAAAAACACACTCAGTTTTAAAAGAAGGAAATTTTTGGCTAATTATAAAAAATAAATATCCTTATTTAAAATATGACAATTTAAAAGTAGAAAAACACCTTTTGATTATTCCTAAAAGAAAAATAACAAATTGGGGTCAAATAAAAAAAGATGAGCTAAAAGAGTTTTTTGATTTAGCTCAAATAAGTTTAGGGTTTATGGACTTAAAAGAAGTAAGGGTAATTATGAAAACTAATTTAAATAAACCTTCAATTAAAAAGATTCACGCTCATATTTTATTTTTAAAAACAAAAAAAAGTTTTTAAATAATAGCCCTATAATAAAAAAACCAGGACAATGCCTGGTTTTAATTTATTCTTAAAGCTTTACTCTACGTTTATAAAGGTTCTTTTTTTCAACTTTCCTCTAAAGTCTTTTACTTTTTTCTTTTTAAATAAAACCTTACCCGCTTTTGTTGCGTATATTGTATCGTCTCTACCCTTTTTTACATTTTCACCAGGGTGAAATTTTGTACCTCTTTGTCGAGCAATGATTTCACCATTTTTTACTTCTTGGCCACCGAATCTTTTCACCCCCAATCGTTTTGATTCAGAATCACGCCCTAATTTAGTTGTTCCACCTGCTTTTTTGTGAGCCATAAATTTATCATTAATCTTTATTGTATTTTCATAATAATAATTAAATTTTTTCTTGTCAAGCTCTGGCTTAATTGCTATAATTAATTTATATAATTAAAAAAATAATTTATTAAATAAATCTGAATATGCTTTTTTTTGTAATCAAGGTTTTTATATTAACCATACTTTCATTTACTATTGCCTTTTTTCTAACCCCACTTTTAACACATTTTTTATATAAATATAATTTTGGTAAAAAAATAAGAAATGATGGTAGTACTCCAGTTTTTTCTGGTTTACATAAAAAAAAGCAAGGCACGCCAACAATGGGAGGAATCTTAGTTTGGGGGACAACTGTTATTTTAGCAGTTGGGATTTTTTATTTACAAAAGTTTACTAACCTTGATCTTTTTAAAGAGCTTAATTTTTTATCTCGCTCTCAAACTCTTTTACCCTTAGGAGTTCTTTTAGCTTCAGCCTTAGTTGGTTTTTTTGATGACCTATTAAATATTAAAGGCATTGGTTTAAAAGGGGGAGGTCTTAAGGTTAGACATAAGCTTGTTTTATATACAGCAATAGCTGGGGTGGGAGCTTATTGGTTTTTTTCAAAATTGGATTGGGATTTAATACACTTACCTTTTATTGGAGATTTTAATATTGGTTTTTGGTATATACCTCTTTTTATTTTTGTTATAGTGGCAACTAGTTTTTCTGTAAATGAAACAGATGGCTTAGATGGATTAGCTGGAGGAGTACTTTTAACAGCCTTTGCAGCTATTGGGGTAATTGCTTTTGCTCAGGGGAAGTTTGATGTTGCTT
>DATFJC010000022.1:0-11815 GCA_035269445.1 Patescibacteria group bacterium | reverse complement strand
ATTTTTTTAACTTTTGGCCTTAAAAACATAGGCATTTCTGTACCAAAACTTCCTGGGCTATAATTAAAAAAATCTTTTATGTTTAAAATACCCAAAATTATTGCAACAAATCCTAAAATTCTATAAAGCCAAATCCTGACTAGGGCAAGGGCTTGGATAACCTGAAAAAATTTGATAATTATAATTCCATAAATAATATAAGTTACAAACACCGCCGCTACAAAACCAAGGCCTGCTAAAAGTAACTTTTTTTTATCTTTAGCATTATAGGTAATAATTGTTACCATCATTAAAATTAAAACAGCTAAAGCACAAGGGTTTACAGCATCTACTGCCCCCAAAGATAAAACTTTTGCTATTGTCAAAGATTTTTCTTTTTCTGCTTGGGTATCTTTGTTTTGAGATTCTGAATTTTCTTTATTTAAACCTATAATTGAACCTTGATTTGAAGAATCTTTAATTATTGAATCAGATGTTTTCCACTGATAAAGCCAACCATTAATACTAGCTGCTTTATCAAATTCAACTGATTGGCCAGAAAGAGCAATTTTTTGGGACTTAACTAAATTAAAGCCACTTTCTTTTACTAATTTTTCTGGTTTATTAGTTTCTAAGAGTTGATGTAACAATTTATTATCAGCCCCTCCTTCCTGTTTAACTAAAATTTTATTACTATGCCAAATATTGGGCCTACCATCCAATGAATTAAAATCTAATTCTTTTAAAGAAATAGCGTCTCCTTTTCTTAAAGGACACTTATTACCTGGTCTTTTGTCAATAACTTGGTCTAGTTTATCTAAAATATTTCTATCACCTACTAAAAAATCCTTATCTCCAAAAATTAAAGTAGGCACCCCTAAGGGAGTTGAGTAGTTTTGATTATAATCCATAATAGCAAAAGCATTTTCCTGATTTTGACTAGTTTCATATTCAATTACGTAAAAATTTGGATTTTCTTTTAATGCTTTAACTAAAACCACTGGATCTGTTTTTGCACAATGAGTACAACCTATTTGAGTTAAATAAGTAGCACAAACAGGCTTTTTAGCCTGAGTTTTAAATGGCAAAAGAACAAGTATAAGTAAAATAAATAAAAAAGGTAAAAGTTTTTTAAGTTTCATAAGTAATTATTTATTAGTTTAATTTAATTATACCTATTAAATATTATAACAAAATTTTTAAAAAAATTAAATTCTCTATAAAAAGAATGCCAAGGGGCAGAATCGAACTGCCGACACGTTGATTTTCAGTCAACTGCTCTACCACTGAGCTACCTTGGCATAAAATGGACGGTGTAGGACTCGAACCTACGGCCTTCTCGGTGTAAACGAGACGCTCTAGCCAACTGAGCTAACCGTCCTTTTTAAAATGCATGGTGGACCTGGAGGGACTCGAACCCTCGACCTCCTCCATGCCATGGAGGCGCTCTAGCCAACTGAGCCACAGGCCCGAATATTTTATATTATTTTTAACTCACAAAATGCCCGGAGTGGGACTTGAACGTCGCTGCTAACGCAACACTCCCTAAAACCACTCGGTTTTAGTATTTCCTCCACGGGAAAACATCCAGTTTTCCCGACCCCTTTCGTGTTCAAGTTTCTTAAAATTTATTATATCGTGCTATCTATTATTTATAATTTAATTTTTATCATTTAAGAAGTGCCCGGAGTGGGACTTGAACCCACACGCTGCGAAGCAGCATAGGCCCTCAACCTATTGCGTATACCAATTCCGCCATCCGGGCTAAAATTACTTTTTCTCTTTAAGTTTTTTCCTGTAATTCCTTAAGTAATATAATTTTGAACGACGTACTTTATGTCTTTTAACAACCTTAATTTTTTCTATACTGGGAAGATATAATGGAAAAACTTTTTCAACACCTACTCCGCCAGCTGCCTTACCTCTTAAGGTAAAAGTCGCGCCAGGGCCATTGCCATGCTTTTTAGCCAAAACTATACCTTCAAAAACCTGAGTATATGTTTTGTCATTCCCCTTTTTAACTTTTTGGTGAACCTGAATTAAGTCGCCAGGACTAAATTCTGGAATTTCCTGTTTTTTTTCTTCCTTTTTCTCTTCCTTTTTTTCTTGACCATCCTTGGAACCTTTCTCAGATTTTTCTTTCTCAGTATTCTCAGGGTCTTTCTTATCCTCTTTTTCTTTTTCTTCTTTTTTTGTTTTATCAACCTCTTCCTTTTTCTCTTCCTTAATATTTTTAGGATCTTGTTTTTTTTCTTCCTTTTTCTCTTCCTTATTTTCCTCTTTCTCTTTAATAGGTTTTGTATTTTTTTCTTTACTTTGATCAGTCATTTTATATATATTATCTTTATTTATTAAGTTCTTTTTTAATTATATTTTTAACTTTTTCTATTGTTTGGTCTAATTCATTTTCTTTGTTTTCTACTATATAATCCCACTTATTTAAAGTCTTTAATTCTTCTTTAGCCTGGTTTAATCTTCTTTTAATTGATTCATTGGTTTCTGTTTCTCTTTTTTCAAGACGGTTTTTTATAATATCTAAATCAGATACGGTGATAAAAATTACAATTGCATTGGGAATTTTATCTTTTATTGTTTTTGCTCCCTGACAATCAATTCTTAAAATAACTGGTCCCTCTGTTTTAAGAGCCTCTTTTACTCTTTTTCTTGAATTACCATAATAATTTCCGTAGACTTTTGCCCATTCTAAAAAATCATTATCATCAATCATGTTTTTAAACTCTTCCTTGGTTATAAACCAATACTCTCTACCATTTTTTTCTTTTTCTCTTTTATCTCTTGTAGTCGTGGTTACAATTTTTTTATAATCTAGGCCTGCTTTTTTTAAACCATCAATCACGCTATCTTTTCCAGCCCCTGATAAACCTGATATAACAAATAATTTTCCCATGTTATTGTATATTTTTTATAATATTTTTTAATTTATTAGGCAAATCTATCTCAAACTCACGCCATTGATTTGATAAATCATGAAAACCTAGGCCAAAACTATGTAAAAAAATTCGTTGGATATCAAAACTTTCCTTTTTTTTATCACCTAAAATAGGACAATTAATGCTTTTAAGATGAAGGCGGATTTGATGAGTTCTTCCTGTTAAAAGATCTAATTTTAAAAGAGTAAATCGCCTGAATTCTTTTAATACCTTGTATTTTGTAATAGCTTGTTTTTTATTCTTTATGTTTTTTTCAGAGTTGACTACTATTAATTGATCAGTTTTTGTTCTCCCAATTGGTTTTTTAATTATTGCCTCTTTTTTAGGTGGTTTTCCCCAAACTAGAGCCATATATTTCTTTTCAACCCTTCTACACCTAAACTGCTCAATCAAAGAATTATACATCAAAAGGGTCTTTGCCACCACCATTAAACCAGAAACGTTTTTATCTAATCTATGGACAATACCTTGTCGCCCCTTTTCACCAACCTGTTTTATTTGTGGAAATCTTTTAAGCAACCAATCAACTAAAGTATTTTCCTTTTCATGCTTTGTGTGATGTACTAAAACTCCAGCTGGTTTATTTAGGACTAAAAAATCCCTCTCTTCATATATTATATTTATTTTTGGAGAATTGTCAACCATATTAGTATTATAACAAAAAAATTATAAAAAAAAAGAGAGGGAGAGTCTTTGCTCTCCCCCTTATTGTTCTTATTCAAAAGAATGATACTTTGGCTTCATATAACTAATGTTGCCATTAGTATCAATTGTTAACTCAGTAATCCACATTCCTAAATAAGGATGTAATCCCTTAGAATGGAGATACCAAGTTTGACCTTCCAAACAAGGTACAAGAAATGAGGCTATACCTCGATATATCATGGCAAAAGACACATGTAAATGTCCAGTTAAAAACAATTTTACGGATTCTCTAGTATCCTCAATTTCCTCTATAAAATTATTAATAAACTTCTGGACCTTATATGATTTTGCATAAGATAATCCACCCTTTGGATGGAATAACTTAACCTTCATGCCATTCAATTCCTTGATGCCTTCAAGCCCTTTTTCTCCTCCAATATATTCCATATTAGGAATATCACGGGCAAGTGTTTCAACAACATTATGTCCGCAACGAGTTTCATAAACCCATTCGTGAGAAGAACCAGCTATAATCCATGTTGGAATATCAGAATGTGGCCAAACCTCAACTGCTTTTTTACGCTGTTCATCAGCTCCGTGTTGAACAAGCTCCTGCTCATGTCCACGATAAGCATTCATACCATCACAAACATCGCCAGCATGAGTTATGATATCAACCTTTTCTTTTTCAGCAATGGCATAAACCTTTGGAATCAGATCTAACCTTGCATCTCTATTTCCGATATGAGTATCAGAAAAGCTAGCTACCTTGATTGTTTTATCAAACATGTTTTTTCCAGACAAAGCTTTGAATTTTCTTTCGCTCCAGAAAAAAGGAATTGAAATTGTTCCCTGACTTTTGTCAAAGGGAATATCATATCCTTTCTTGCGCAAAGAAGAAACAATTTTTTTTGCCTTTTTCTTTGGAATATCTAGCTTCCTTGAAACTTCACCATAACGATGAGGTTTTTGTTCCAATAAAGAAACAACTTCCTTTTCTAGTTCAGAAAGCACCTTAGACATAAGGTCCTTATCTCCACGCCAGCCAACTGGTGTCTGGTATGCAGTTAAAGGAAACCATTCATATTCAAAGGCTTCAGCATTTTCTTTTTCATTCAAGTTGACGGTAACAATGGTGTATCCCAGAGACAAAGAACCACTTCTTCTTCTTTTGGTTTTTTGAGAACTAGTCATTGTATGAAGGGCTGGTAAACCAATCACTTCCATACCACCAGTTTTTTTTGCTGGTAAATACATAAATGTATCTACTCCACCTACAACCAAAAGATCAGGATTATTCTTTTCCTTATTTACATAGTAGACATTGCCTTGCAAATTTTCCTTCATACCTTGGATCATATAACTTTTAGCATAAGTTGAACGATCTTTGCCATGAATTACTCGCACATTTTTGCCACGAATATGAAAGTTTGCTTCAATGTCACCAGAATAACGAAAATTTTTCCTTTCTTGGGCTAATAACCTAGCTGGGTTTTTGCCCTTCATTTTTTTATGCTTCAAATCTTTAGGTCCATTTAAAAAATATGTCTTAAATGTAACCATTGGCATTTGAGAAGCATATTTAATTTGCTCGTTAAGTTTAGAGGTGTGATAATCCTGTCTAGTAGAGCGAGTAGCATAACCACCCGTGATATTACCAGCATGGATTGCAAAATCTACACCTTGTTCTTCTGCTTTTTCAAAAGCAGTAGCTACGAGTTCTGGTTGATATGCCTTAAGGCCAAAGCCTGTGTCGGATATAACCAAAATTTTAATTTTGTCCTGAGACACGCCTTCATACCTAATTGGGGCAGAAGGCTTTGGTTCCTTTTCAAGCTCTATTACGTAAATAGATTCACCTGAAGCTCTATCTTTGGTTTGGGTCATTTTGATATCATAACCCTTTTCACGCATACCATCGATGAGCTTAATAACTCCATTTTTAGAAAGACCAAGTTCATTACTTAGCCAAATAAGATTAACAGGCTCTTTCTTAACCTTTTTAAAAATCTTTTTTTGAGAATTGTTTAAATGGTCTTTCCCTTTCATGGTGTAAGTTTCACTTTCAAATCCCTTGTTAAGGATAATTTGTCCATTTTTTACCTCTTTTACCCTTTGAAGTCTTCGAACCTTTTTACGAATTGACTCCCAAGTCCTATTTGAAAGTTTTTCTTTTGCCGCTTTTCTAAGAGCTTGCATGGTAGAAAATTTTTCCACCAAGGATTCCAAAATAATTACCTCTTCTTTTAACCATCTCATATTTCCTCCTTTAAACACTTTTGTGTTTATTTTTATTTAGTTTTAAAGAACGCTAATTATTACAAATTTATCACAAAAATAAGCTTTAGTCAAGTCTTTTTATAAACTCAAGAGCCTCTTGTTTAGTTTTGAGCTCACCCTGCAACTGCTTTTCTCTAACCTGTCTTAAGACCTCACCCACTTTAGGTCCCGCCTTAATATCTAGCGCTTTTATAACGTCATGACCGTTGATTAATCTATCTGGCAAATCTTTTTTATTTTTCCCCATTTCTTTAAGTTCTTTTATTCTTTTTTTCATTTGCTCATATTCAGTAAAA
Organism: Patescibacteria group bacterium; assembly: GCA_035269445.1. GTDB lineage: Bacteria > Patescibacteriota > Patescibacteriia > UBA2591 > UBA6264 > DATFJC01. The sequence goes on along the minus strand of DATFJC010000022.1, from coordinate 5,664 downwards.
TTTGGCTTACCACTTTTTGGAATGGTAGCTGAAACATCAGCAAAAGATATTTTTAAAAGATCCTTACTCGGCTTATCAGGATTAAAAAAATATTTTTCAATAGTAGAATTTCTCATTTTTTTAATATCACCCCTAACCAAAATCATATGTTCTTTTATAAGCCAACAAATGTCATCAATATCAACCCCAATATTAGGGGGACTTGATAATTTTAAGCGTTTTCCAATTTCTTTTGCTTTTTTGGCTCCCACTCTATCATGCTCGTTAAAACGGATCCTATCTGTACCATCTTTTTCAGGGGTTTGGATTGTATAGGGCTTACCAATGTCATGAAAAAGCGTTGCTAGTATTAGTTCTAAAGAGGCTGGTTCATTATTAAACTCTTTTTTAAAGTCTTTAGAAAAGAGTTTTTTTAAAGCAATTTTAGTGTGCTCCCAAACATCTCCCTCATAATGAAAATTTTTAGGTTGAGGACATCCTTTCATTTTTAAAAGCTCAGGCATAATCTCCTTAAAAGCACCACTTTTATCATAAAGATCCATTGCTTGAATAGGGTTCTCCTTAAAAGATTTTAAAAATTCCTTAGCAATGGTTTCCTCAGGCACAACCCTTTTTTCCTTTATCTTAGGAAAAGAAAGATTACCATTCTTTTTTAATTCAATTTTTCTTTTAATTTTATTTAAATTTTTAATATTTTCTTTTAAAGCAAGCCAAGTATTTTTCTCAATCTGCCAATCCTTATCTGTCTTAGATTCTATAGCATTTAATTGACAAATAAAACGTAGAGCTCTAAGCATGCGTGAGTAATCCTCCTGAAATCTATCTTCTGGGTTTCTAACTGCTTTTATATGATGTTTTTTTAAGTCTTCCAGGCCATTAAAGGGATCAATAATCTTTAAATTATGATTATCTTCTATTTTTACAGCCATAGCATTTACTGTAAAATCTCGTCGAGATAAATCAGACTCGATTTCTAAACAAGGATAGGTTTCTATTTCCACGTCTTTATAACCACCAGTCCCTAAGGCATAATCTCTTCTAGGTAGGGCTATATCAAGAGGTTGGGGAATTTCATGGTCCTTGGGAACAAACTTAAAAACCCCAAAAGTTTGACCTACTAAATCTACCTTACCCTTGGTACTTAAAAATTTTTCTAAATCTTTTGACTCAACATTCCTAACAACAAAGTCGTAATCTTTTGTATTACGATCTAAAATTACATCCCTTACTGCCCCACCAACCAAAAAAACTTCTGCATTAGGAAACTTTTTTTGCAGATTTTTAAAAATTTTATAACAACCATACTCTTTTAAGGTTTGGTCTAAATTTTTAAGTTTTTCTTGAATTATTTCACCTTTATTGTCCATTTTGTTTTCATTTAAAATATTATTTTTAATATTTTCTCTAAGCATAATAATTAATTTAAGTCAGGGTGCCAAAGAATACATTTAATTTTTCTATATTTTGGTTCAGATTTTTTACCATAAGTAAAATGATGTTTATGAGGTACTTGTTTTTTAAAACTATTACTTATGGCTTGTTTACCTCCCATATAAAAACCCATATGAGAATGAACTCCGTCGCTCTGATATTTTATTTTCTCCCAAATTATAACAGCGCCTTTTTTAGGTTTATCAATTTCCTCCCAACCAGAATTTCTCATATCCTTTTCCGTGCCTGAGACAGTAGCATGAGAAGATTTAATTAGATCAAAAAAATAAAGTATATTAGATACAAAAAAAGCGCAAGACAGCTGACCACCTTGCACTACGTTAATAGAACCATTCTTTTTTTTATTTTTAATATACAAATACTGAAACATTCTAGAGCCAATACTATTTTCTATCATAGATAAATAAGTCTTTTTTATATCAACTATATTTTTATCCATAAAAATAATATTTTACTTAAAAAATGGTGGGCGATACAGGATTCGAACCTGTGACCCCTTGCGTGTCGAGCAAGTGCTCTAAACCACTGAGCTAATCGCCCTTACTATTTTTAGTATAAAAAAATAATAAACTTTAGTCAATTTTTTTCAAAGCCTTAATTCTTTTTAAAAGAGGAGGGTGACTATAATATAAAAAAACATAAAAAGGATGAGGATACAAATTGCTTAGATTATTAACAGCTAGCTTTTTTAAAGCTTCAACTAAGTGTTTGTAGGTTCCAGTAGTTTTTTTAGCAAAATAATCTGCCTGGTATTCAAATCTTCTAAAAAGCCAATTTGTAAAAACAGAAACAATATAACTAATAGGGGTATAAAGAAAACCAAAAATAACAATTCCCACATAAATACTAGGCTCACTTAAACCAAAGGCATTAAAAAAATCATAACTTTCTAAAAACAAAGAAAATAAATAAAACATTAAGCCTAAATTCAATATACTAATTAATATATGCATTAATATGTGCTTTTTTTTATAATGTCCTATCTCATGACCTAGTATTGAAACTATTTCTTGTATGTTATGTTTTTTTACAAGGGTGTCAAAAAGAGCAATTTTTTTATTCTTGCCAAGCCCCATAAAAAAAGCATTTGATTTTGAAGAACGCCTTGAGCCATCCATAATAAATATATTTTTTAAAGGATAGCCAATTTTTTTAGCATAATTGAAAATTGCTTTTCTTAAATTACCTTTTTCTAAAGGCTTAAATTTATTAAACATTGGAGCTATTACATTAGGAGAAATAAACATAATAAAAATTTCAAAAATAGCCACTATTAACCAAACATAAATCCAAGCAATTTGCCCAAAATGATTAAACATTAAAAATATTACTGACAAAACTATAGCCCCTAATACAATACTAATTAATAAGCTTTTTAAAAGATCAAGAAAGAAAGTCTTTACAGTGGTTTTATTAAAACCATATTTCTCTTCAATAACAAAAGTAAAATAAGCCTGAAAGGGAAGATCAATTATAGTAAACAAAAAATAAATTATACCAACATAAGAAAGACCAGTTATTAAAAAAGGTAATTCCCAGGCTTGAACCAAAACCCTTAAACCATAAAAACCACCTAAAAACCAAAAAATAAGTAAAAATAATAGATCTACACTAGCTGCTATAATACTAAATTGTATCTTCTCTTTAGTATAGCTTTGAGATCTTTTATAGTCTTTTTTATTATATACCCCTTGAAATTCCTTTGGAATTTTAGGATCAAATCTTTTAGACTGCAAAATTTTAGCAATTAAATCAATGGTATACCTTAAAAGTAAAATTATTAATATAACCAAACCAAAAGTATTTAACATATTATATTTTTCATTTATTAGTTGATCTAAAAATACATTATTTTTTCTTATTTGTCAAAAAAAAGACCCTAAATTAAAAGGATCTATTAAAAAAAGAGTGCGCGTGGGAGGAGTCGAACCTCCGACCTCTTCTTTATCAGAGAAGCGCTCTAAACCACTGAGCTACACGCGCAAAATAACTCTATTTTATTATATCAAAAAATAAAAAACAGTCAATTTTTATAAACAAAAAAACCCACTAAAGACAGAGATAGGTATAATGTCCAACTTGGAAATCAAGTGGATCGACCTATCAACCCTAATAAATAAAAGGATTGATTGGAAAAATGAAATATAATCCATCCGCAGCTTCCGCTACGGACGCCTTGTTACGACTTCGCCCCTGTTACCAGTCCTACCTTATTTCCACTAACGTGGACTTTCGGGTATTACCGGCTTCCTTGGCGTGACGGGCAGTGAGTACAAAGCTCGAGAACGTATTCACCGTACCGTTGCTGATATACGGTTACTAGCGATTCCGACTTCATGAGGTCAAATTGCAGACCTCAATCCGAACTTGGACCAACTTTGATGGGATTGGCTCCATCTTACGATTTAGCGACCCATTGTATTGGCCATTGTATCATGTGTGTAGCCCAGAGCATAAGGGCCATGCTGATTTGACGTCATCCCCACCTTCCTCCAGTTTATCACTGGCAGTCTCCCTAGAGTCCCCGGCTTTAACCGCTGGTAACTAAGGACAGGGGTTGCGCTCGTTTCCCGACTTAACGGAACATTTCACAACACGAGCTGACGGCAACCATGCAGCACCTGTACTAGGTTTCCTAAAAGGATCAGCTTACTTTTCAGAAAGCCTACGTCCTAGTATGTCAAGCCCTGGTAAGGTTCCTCGCTTAGCGTCGAATTAAACCACATGATCCACCGCTTGTGCGAGCTCCCGTCTATTCCTTTGAGTTTTAGCCTTGCGGCCGTAGTTCCCAGGCGGGATGTTTAACGTATTAACTTTTATATGCGACACTGAAAGGGTCGACACTTCCAATGCCCAACATCCAATGTTTACGGCGTGGACTACCGAGGTATCTAATCTCGTTCGCTACCCACGCTTTCGTACCTCAGCGTCAGGTCCGTTCTAGTAAGCTGCCTTCGCCTTTGGTGTTCCTGCCGATATTAATGGATTCAACCCCTACACCGGCAGTTCCGCTTACCTCTTCCGGCCTCTAGTTTAGCAGTTTCCTTGGCAATCCTAATGTTAAGCAAAAGGCTTTAACCAAAAACTTACTAAACCGCCTACGTACCCTTTATGCCCAGTGAATCCGGATAACGCTTGCCGCCCCCGTATTACCGCAGCTGCTGGCACGAAGTTAGCGGCGGCTTATTCCTGAAGTACCATCAACTTAAAAAAGCTTTTTCCTTCAGAAAAGCACTTTACACTCCGAAGAGATTCTTCATGCACGCGGCGTCGCTCCTTCAGCCTTTCGGCCATTGAGGAAGATCCTTAACTGCAGTCTTCCGTAGAAGATTGGACAGTGTCTCAGTTCCAATGAGGCGGGTCGTGCTCTTACACCCGCTACCCGTCATAGGCTTGGTAAGCTTTTACCTTACCAACTACCTGATGGGCCATAAACTCCTCCTTGAGCGCGAAAGCTTTACTCAAACATCTTCACGATGTAAGAGACTATCGAGTATTAGCTTTGTTTTCACAAAGTTATTCTCGTCTCAAGGGTAGATTATTAATGTGTTACTCACCCGTTTGCCACTATCCCCGAAGGGATCGTTTGACTTGCATGCCTTAGACACGCCGCCAGCGTTCATCCTGAGCCAGGATCGAACTCTCTTAAAGGAAATATAAATAAAAGAGTGTCCTGTTCTCTAATAATAAACCTATCTCTGTCTTTAATGGGCTTTAAAATATACTAGTAAATTTTAATGAGCTTTTCTTTGCTTCCATTCTCTTATCTTTTTATGATTACCTGAAAGCAATATCTTAGGAACTTTCAACTTTTTTAAATTATCTGTTTTGTCTTTGTATTTAAAAACTTCTGGTCTTGTATATTGAGGATATTCAGTATTCTTTTTGCCACTTGCAAGCCTTGAAGAATAAGTTTCTTCTTTTAATGAAGCTTTTTCAATAACTTCAGGGACAAGGCGACAAACAGCATCAACAATTATCATAGCTGGTAATTCTCCACCTGTCAAGACATAGGGTCCAATAGAAATTTGTTCATCAATAAAATTATTTACCCTAGCGTCAAAAGCCTCATATCTACCAGCAATTAATGTAATATTGTTTTTTTTAGAAAAATTTTTAGCTTTTTTTTGATTAAACTCTTGGCCTTTGGGGGTTAAAAGAACTTTGTGAGTTTGTTTGTCTTTTTCAATAAATCGCAGGGCCTTATAAATA